>NZ_JBSGGG010000015.1:0-262464 GCF_053603795.1 Nocardia sp. NPDC004123 | reverse complement strand
CGTGTCGACGGGATGACACGGCACGCACGACGGCTCCTGATTCAGGCGTGCTTGCTCAGGTAGTCCAGGTACATCGGGCGCAGCGCCTCGCCGACCCTGCCCTCGCCGGCGTGGAAGTAGTCGTCGAGCAGGGCGACGGTGTTCCAGATGTCGACCTCGCCCTCGCCCTGATTGCCGGCCGCGACCTCGGCGCCGGGAATCGCCTTGAGCAGTTGCCACAGGAACTTGATGTCGCCGCGCCGGGCTGCCAGCTTCACAGCACGGTCGTGCAATTCCTTGGTGGGCAGCGTTGCCAGATCCGCAGTTTCGGCCATGACCTCGACTGTAATGGAGGACATGACACAGCAACCCAGGTACCGGGTCAAGCGCGTGTACGACGATCCCGATGCGGCCGACGGCCGCCGGGTGCTGGTGGACCGGCTCTGGCCGCGCGGCATCAGCAAACAGCAAGCGGCCATAGACGAATGGGCCAAGGACGTGACGCCGTCGAACGAGCTGCGGAGGTGGTATCACGCCGCGCCGGAGACACGCCGTGCCGAGTTCGAGCGCCGGTATCGAATCGAGCTCGCCGCGGACGCGGCGCAGGAGGGGCTGGCGCGCCTGCGGTCGGAGGCCGCGACCGCCCCGTTGACGCTGGTCACGGCCACCAAAGAGCCGGAGCACAGCCATGTTCCCGTGCTGCTGGGTGAATTGGGCGAAACACACAGAGCGGACTCGCGTTAACGCGATCTTCACCAATGCGCCCTGCAGTCCGGAAGCCGGATCGCGATTTCGGCGGTAGCGTCGGGAGTGCGAGCCGCGTAGGTGTGGCTCGTACGGGAGGTCCTGATCGTGACTGAGCAACTCAGTGCGAGGGGGCCGGCACCCGGCCCTCGGGTCGTACGACCCCAAGGCTGACCGGCCCAGCGAGAACGCTCGCGCGGTGTCGCGCGAGTGGCAAAGGAGCCCACCGTGACTGATGCACGCTCCGTCAACGCTCCCAGCAGGGACGCCGGCTCTGACCAGAGCCCGCTGACCACGACACGGGGAGTTCGCGCCTCGCAGTCGGCCGATTCCGGGCCGGCGAAAACATTCGTAGTCGACACGTCGGTGTTGCTGTCCGACCCCTGGGCACTGACCCGCTTCGGCGAGCACCATGTGGTGCTGCCGCTGGTGGTGATCAGTGAACTCGAGGCCAAACGCCATCACCACGAACTCGGCTGGTTCGCTCGCGAGGCACTGCGCATGCTGGACGACATGCGTCTGGCACACGGTCGGCTCGATCAGCGGGTGTCGGTCGGCACCCAGGGCGGGACACTCCAGGTGGAGTTGAACCACACCGACCCAACCGTATTGCCCGTCGGATTCCGCACGGACACCAATGATTCCCGCATCCTGGCCTGCGCGCTCAACCTGGCCGCCGAGGGACAGCGGGTCGTGCTGGTGTCCAAGGACATTCCGCTGCGCGTCAAGGCCGGCGCGGTCGGCCTGCGGGCCGACGAGTACCACGCGCAGGATGTCGTCACCTCCGGCTGGACCGGCATGGTGGAACTGGAGGTCGCCACCGGCACCGTCGACAAGCTCTACTCCGACAGCGTCATCGACCTCGACGAGGCTCGGGACATGCCCTGCCACACCGGAATTCGGATGCTCGGCCCGCGCGGCAGCGCGCTGGCGCGGGTGACGCCGGACAAGCGGGTGCAACTGGTGCGGGGTGATCGCGAGGCCTTCGGGCTGCACGGGCGCTCGGCCGAACAGCGCATCGCGCTGGATCTGCTGCTCGACGAGAGCGTCGGCATCGTCTCCCTCGGCGGGCGGGCCGGCACCGGCAAATCCGCGCTGGCGCTGACCGCCGGGCTCGAAGCGGTGCTGGAGCGCCGCTCGCATCGGAAGGTGGTGGTGTTCCGGCCGCTCTACGCGGTGGGTGGACAGGAGCTCGGCTATCTGCCGGGCTCCGAGAGCGAGAAGATGGGACCGTGGGCGCAGGCCGTCTTCGACACCCTCGAGGGGCTGGCCAGCCCGGAGGTGATGGAGGAGGTGCAGGCGCGCGGCATGCTGGAGGTGCTGCCGCTCACCCACATTCGCGGGCGCTCGCTGCACGACTCCTTCGTGATCGTGGACGAGGCGCAGTCGCTGGAACGCAATGTGCTGCTCACGGTGCTGAGCCGGTTGGGCAGCGGGTCGCGGGTGGTGCTCACCCACGACGTCGCACAGCGTGACAACCTACGCGTGGGCCGGCACGACGGCGTGGCCGCCGTGATCGAAAAGCTCAAGGGGCACCCGTTGTTCGCGCACGTCACCCTGACCCGTAGTGAGCGGTCGCCGATCGCGGCGCTGGTCACCGAGATGCTGGAGGAGTTCGGGCCCAATTCCTGATGCCCGGTAGTTAGGACCTGCCCGGTCGGAGCGCGACGCGCCCCGGCCGGGCAATTCTTTGGCAAGTGGTTGAACTCACATGTGGTGGGGTACCTTTCGCTGTAATTCCAGCTCGGATACCCCTTCGGTGAGCGCTGTCCGATTCGCCGGATCGTAACCGAGTTGTCGGCCAGGATTCGCGGGAGGATGGAAAATGCACCACTTCGCACGACGTACGGCTGGCGCCATCGCGGTGCTCGCGGTCGTCACCGCGCTCGGCGCGGGCTGCGGCAAGGACGACAACAAGAACTCCGCGTCGTCCACGACCTCGACCACCGCCGCCGCGCCGGCCGGCGACGACACCCACGCCGCCGAAACCAAGATGGCCACCCGCGACGGCGCCGAGATCGCCGTCGCCGGCGGCATTCTCGAGAAGTACAACCAGATGGGCGGCGCCATCGGCACTCTCGGTATGCCCACCGGCCCCGCCATGGACGCGCCCGACGGCGGCATGATGCAGGAATTCTCTGGCGGTGCGATCTATTCCAGCCCGACCCACGGCACCCACGTGGTGTGGGGCGAGATTCGCAAGGCCTGGGACGACCAGGGCGGTGCCGACGGCACCCTCGGCTACCCGACCAGCGACGAATACGACATCACCGGTGGCAAGCAGAGCGATTTCAGCGGCGGCTCCATCACCTGGGTGGACAACGAGACCACGGTCACCGAGAAGTAGCCCGGCCGGTCCGGGCCGCCCGGTGACGGCATCCCGGACCTGGCTGCGGCCATAGCCGATTCGAATACCGCGCGAAGGCCCACATGTTTGCCCCGATGCCGCTAGGTTGTTCGCGTGCAGAACGTTTTGTCCGATCGGGAACTGCTGGAATCACTCGCGGCCGAGGTGGAGACCAACCTCGCGCGGCACATCGCCGCCGCCCCCGAGTGGCAGCCCCACGACTACGTGCCGTGGGACGACGGCCGCAATTTCCAGTTCCTCGGCGGAACCGATTGGGATCCGGCGCAATCCGACCTCAGCGAGGTCTCCAAGACCGCGCTCACGGTGAGCGTGCTGATCGCCGACAACCTGCCCGCCTACCACCGCGAGGTCGGCAAGTACCTGCGCAGCGGACCGTGGTGGCGCTGGGTCGGCCGCTGGACCGCCGAGGAGAACCGGCACGAGATCCTCATCCGCAACTACCTGATGGTCACCCGCGCCGTCGACCCGGTCGCGCTGGAGCGGATGCGCATGGCGCACATGACCACCGGCTTCCGCCGCCCCGCCATGCACCTGCCCGACGTGCTCGCCGCCTGGGCACTGGAGGAGACCGCGGCCGCCGTCCGGCACCGCACCACCGCGCGCCTGGCCGACAATGTCATGGTCGCGACCATTGCCGACCGGCTGGCCGCCGACGACGAACTGCAGGCCGTCTTCTTCGCCAACCTGGTCGGCGCGGCCCTCGACCTGGCCCCCGATCAGACCGTGCGCGCCATCGCCGACCGCATCGCCGACTTCCACGCCCCCGTGGTGCAGCTCGCCGACGGCCGCACCAGCGACGAGGTCCTCGCCGAGGCCGGCATCTACGACCGTGCGAACGAAGCCGAACTGGTCTTCGCGCCCCTGCTCGAGCAGTGGAAGATCTTCACCCGCAACGACTTCGACGAGGAAGGCGAGAAGGCGCGCGCCGAACTGGCCCACCTGCGCCCCTGAGCATGCCCCTGCCCCGCAGAACCTGATCCCGTGCCCTGTGCGCGGTTCGATGCCGACGCCCGCCGCGAATACGTGGCGGGCGTCGTGCTTTCCGCCGAGGGAGCCGGCTCAGCGGGGAAGGAGTGCGCGCACGACGCCGGTGACCGTGCCGCGCAGGAAGTTCTCCCAGCTGAAGTGGTCGTGCCACAGCGTGATGCGGCCGTCACGGAACTCGAAGGTGCCGCAGACCCAGAACGAGATCTCGACCGGGCCCATGCGCAGATAGTCGGTGCGTTCGGTGAGCACCGTGCCGTCCTCGGTGGCGGCGATGTGATGCATATCGGCGCGGAAGCCGTAGCGGGGACTGTTGAGCAGATTCAGGACCCAGCGCACGCGGTCCACGCCGCGAATGTCGGGGAGCGAGGTGTTCTTCCAGACGATGCCGGGATCGACCAGCTCCAGGGCTTCGCCGACGATCTTCATTTCCATTGCCGCGAAGAACTCGCGCACCGTGGTGACCGGATCCTGCTTCAGCTCGGGTAGCTCTGACATGAGCCGAGCGTAGGCCGAAACCGGGCAGTGGCACAGATATCCGCGGCAACTACCGCTGTGTCCGTTCGTGGCGGTTACGCCGGGTCTCGATGAGCACGGCCAAACCGTCCAGGATGCGATCGATGCCGAAGGCGAGGGCATTGTCGCGGCCGGTCTCGGCGGCGGTTCCGGACATGGTCTCGGCGAAGGCGGCCGCGGCGTGCGGAAAGCGCTCTGCCTGCGCCGACAGCACCGCGCCGAGCTCTCGGGCCAGTTCGCCCTCCAGATCCTCACCCGCCGTCGCGGTCTGCTGGGCGATGCCGCGGGCGTGACCGAGCAGCAGCACGACGGTGTCGAAACACTCGGCCGCGGTCAGACCGGTGCCGTTCAGCGCGCCGACGGCCGAATCGAGCCAGGCCAGCTCATTGGGGCCCATCGGGCGGACGCCGGTGGACGCGTCGTTCCCCCAGGGGTGTGCGACGGCCCGGGTGAAGAAGGTCTCGGTCCACGGGCGTAGATAGGTGCGCCAGGGTTCCGGATCGGAATCCGAAGGGGCGGTGGTGTTTTCCGGCGGCACGCCGAGGGCGGTGTCCAGCATGAGCGCGATGAGCTCGGTCTTGCCGGGGAAGTAGCGGTACAGCGCCATCTTGGCGCAGCCGAGGCGTTCGGCCAGCCGCGCCATGGACAGGTTGGCCAGTCCTTCGGCGTCGGCGAGGTCGATGGCCTCGGCGACGATGCGCTCCAGTGTGAGGGACGGCTTGGGCCCGCGCCGAGGACGGTCGGGGGAGCCCCAGAGCAGTTCGAGGGTGGTCGGTGCCGACATGGTCGCCATCCTTCCGGATTCCGAGCTTGACGTGAAACTGCGTCCATCGTACGCTATCGCCATCAACAGCGTCCGATGGACGCAGTTATCGAAGGAGTCACCGCCATGCGCAACACCACCGTCCTCATCTCCGGAGCCAGCGTCGCCGGCCCTGCCCTCGCCTACTGGCTGCACCGCTACGGCTTCCAGGTGACCGTGGTCGAGAAGGCGCCCGCGCTGCGCGCCGGCGGCCAGGCCGTCGATTTCACCGGCGAGACCCACATGACCGTGCTCGAGCGCATGGGCGTGCTCGACGACATCGAGCGGCGGCAGACCGGTAAGACCGACTGGGTGCTGATCGACGAGAGCGGCGTCGAGCAGGCCGTGATGGCCGGGGAGTTCCTCGGCGGCGATATCGAGATCCTGCGCGGCGACCTCGCCCGGATCCTCTACAGCCGGACCGCGGGAGAGTGCGAATACCTCTTCGGCGACACCGTCACCGCGCTGCGGGAGACCGGCGACGGCGTATACGTCGAATTCGAGAACGCGCCCGCGCGGGTCTTCGATCTGGTCTTCGGATGCGACGGCATCCATTCACGGGTGCGGAAGCTGGCCTTCGGCCCGGAGGCGGACTTCGTCACGCACGACGGCTACTACTACGCCATCGCGGGAGCCTCGGTCTGGGAGGACATGCCGGAAGGGAATCGGCCCCGCGCCAGGTCTCTCGGCTGCAATACCCCCGGTCGGCTCGCCATGACGGGCGGTAACAAGGCCGCGCAGATGTACCTGTTCGCCTCGCCCGAAATCGATTACTCGCGTGACGATTTCGATCAGCAGCGCGGTATCGTCGCCGAGCGTTTCGCCGGAATGGGCTGGGAGGTGCCGCGCATGCTGGCCGAACTCCCGCGCCTGGACGGCTTCTACCTGGACGCCATCGCCAAGGTGTCGATGAAGCACTTCACGTCGGGGCGGGTGGCGCTGGTCGGCGATTCCGCGCACGGCCACACGCTGAACGGATTCGGCACCGGTTCGGCGATTGTCGGGGCCTATGTGCTGGCCGGTGAATTGGCCGCGGCCGACGGCGATCACACCGTGGCATTCGCTCGCTACGAAGAAATCATGAAGCGCCTGCTGCGCAAGACCGACGATGCCAGCCCCGGCCGATTCCTGGCGCCTCGGACCGCACGCGGTCTGCGCCTTCGTAATTGGTTCGTGCGTTCGCGCGGCTTCAAGATGATGGCGAAGTACGCCGAGAACGCCAAGAACGACATCGATCTGAAGAACTACCCGGACATGGTCGGGGCCGCGTGAACCCCTGGCGCGGGTGTGGCAGCCACCGCCGCCACACCCGCCGAGCCGGATGCCGAATGTGGCGCCCTATTCGTTCTTTCCATCCACCTGCGCCATGGAGAGCACATCCAGCCGGCGATCCAGCTCCTCGATCGAGAGCTTGTCGCCGATCAGACCGCGGTCGATGACCGTCTGCCGGATCGTCTTGTGCTCCTTCAACGCCTGCTTGGCGACGGCCGCCGCCTCCTCGTAACCGATGGCCGAATTCAACGGGGTCACGATCGACGGCGAGGATTCCGCCAGCCGCCGCAGCCGGTCCACATCGGCGACCAGGCCACGGACGCACTTGTCGGCGAACAGGCGGGAGACATTGGCCAGCAGGCGAATCGACTCCAGCACATTGCGGGCCATCATCGGAATGTAGACGTTCAATTCGAAGGCGCCGCTGCCGCCGCCCCAGGCGATCGCGGCATCATTGCCGATGACCTGCGCGGCCACCTGCGTAACCGCCTCCGGCAGTACCGGATTCACCTTGCCCGGCATGATCGAGGAACCCGGCTGCAGGTCCGGCAGCTGTAGCTCGGCCAGACCGGTGAGTGGGCCCGAACCCATCCAGCGAATATCGTTGGCGATCTTGGTCAGACTGATCGCGACCGTGCGCAGCGCACCGGACAACTCCACCAGGCCGTCGCGGGCCGCCTGCGCCTCGAAGTGGTCGCGGGCCTCCGACAGGTGATCCAGATCGGTCACCCGGGCCAGCTCCGCAACGACTTTCGCGCCGAAACCGGCCGGCGCGTTCAATCCGGTGCCGACCGCGGTGCCGCCGATGGCCAACTCGCCCACCCGGGGCAGGGTGGCCAGCAGGCGCTCGATGCCCGCACTCACCTGCCGGGTGTAGCCGCCGAACTCCTGGCCCAGGGTGACCGGAACCGCGTCCATCAGATGGGTACGGCCGGACTTGACCACGTACTTCCACTCCTGGGACTTGTCCAGCAGCGCCAGCCGCAGATGATCCAGGGCCGGGACCAGATCCTTGACCACCGCCTCGGTGGCCGCGAGATGCGTTGCGGTGGGGAAGGTGTCATTGGACGACTGCGACATGTTGACGTCGTCGTTGGGGTGCACGGTGACGCCGTCACGGGCGGCGATGCTCGCGATCACCTCGTTGGCGTTCATGTTCGAGCTGGTGCCCGATCCGGTCTGGAAGACATCGATCGGGAACTGGTCGTCGTGGCGGCCGTCGGCGACCTCCTCCGCCGCCGCGATGATGGCGTCGGCCTTGGCCTTGTCCAGTAGACCCAGATCGCGATTCACGGCCGCGCAGGCCGCCTTCAGCAGGCCGAGTGCGCGAATCTGCGCGCGCTCCAGGCCGCGTCCGCTGATCGGGAAGTTCTCCACCGCCCGCTGGGTTTGCGCCCGCCACAGCGCGTCGACGGGAACGCGGACCTCGCCCATGGTGTCGTGTTCGATGCGGTACTGCGTCTCCTCGCTCATGAACCGACCCTATGCCCGCCGCGCACCCCGTGGGAGTGCCACGCCTGAGGGAATCCGCACAGCGCCTGTGGGAATAGGACATCGCCGGTCCCGGAGACAGCGCCGCCCCGATGGACGGATCCACCGGGGCGGCAAGCTGTTTCGCTCGGATCAGGGGAGCGGCGGGGTGGCGTGCTCGTCGCCGACGAAGTCCACCGACGCGTACTCGCGCAGCTTGGTCAGCCGGTGGTAGGCGTCGACCATGCGGATGGTGCCGGACTTGGCGCGCATGACGATGGACTGGGTGTACGCGCCGCCGCCGTAGTAGCGGACGCCCTTGAGCAGATCGCCGTCGGTGACTCCGGTGGCGCTGAAGAAGACGTCCTCACCGGAGACCAGATCCGTGGTGTTCAGGATGCGGTCCAGGTCGTGACCGGCGTCGATGGCCTTCTGCCGCTCGGCGTCGTCCTTGGGGGCCAGCTTGGCCTGCAGCGCGCCGCCCAGGCAGCGCATGGCGGCCGCGGCGATGATGCCCTCGGGGGTGCCGCCGATGCCGATCAGCATGTCGACGCCGGACTCCGGACGGGCACACGCGATGGCGCCGGCCACGTCACCGTCGGAGATGAGGCGGATGCGGGCGCCCGCGTCGCGCACGGCCTTCATGTGCTCGGCGTGGCGGGGGCGGTCCAGGATGCACACGGTCAGGTCGGAGACCGAGGAGTTCTTGGCCTTGGCGACCCGGCGTAGGTTCTCCGCGATCGGGGCCGACAGGTCGATCACGTCGGCGGCGTCGGGGCCGACGGCGATCTTCTCCATGTAGAACACGGCCGAGGGGTCGAACATGGCGCCGCGCTCGGCGACCGCCAGCACGGAGATCGCGCCCGGGGAACCCTTCGACATCAGGGTGGTGCCGTCGATCGGGTCGACCGCGAAATCCAGTTCCGCGCCGGTGCCGTCGCCGACCAGCTCGCCGTTGTACAGCATGGGCGCTTCGTCCTTCTCGCCCTCACCGATCACGACGATGCCGCGCATGGAGACCGTCGCCACCAGCTGCCGCATGGCGTCCACGGCCGCGCCGTCGCCGCCCTCCTTGTCACCACGGCCGACCCAGCGGCCCGCGGCCATGGCGCCGGCCTCGGTGACCCGGACCAACTCGAGCGCTAGGTTGCGGTCCGGTGCCTCGCGGCGGCTGGATGCGGTCATGACGAGAGCCTCCTTGGTTGTCTAAAGCTGCGTAAATTGTCGCATTGCGGTTTACGGCCCTCGGCACGTACTTACGTTTCCCGAGACCGTGAGCTCGGTCGCACCCGGGCCCCGTGGATACTGAGTGCGTGTCGTACCAAAAGCCGCGCAGTCAGAACGACTACAAGGACCTGATCTGGTCGCTCGCTCCGCTGGTGCTCATCTGCCTGGTCATCGCCGGGATCGCGAGCCAGTGCTCGTTCTCCACCGGCGGTCCGACCCAGGGCCGGATCCCGGCCTTCGATGCGAAGGCAGCGCTCACCGACGACGCGCGCCACCTGTCCTTCCCGATCCGCCTGCCGGCCCTGCCGGATACGGATCCGGACAAATGGACTCCGAACTCGGGCAGCCACGACACCATCGCCGGGACGGGTGGCGGTGACACCAGCACAGTCGGATTCATCACCCCCCAGGGCACCTACATGCAGTTGACGCAGTCGAACGCGACCGTCGACGCCATCGCCAAGAAGTACGCGCCCGCCAAGACCGCCACCGGCACCCAGCGGTACGGCGACCATATGTGGAATGTCTACGCCGAGGCCGGCTCCGAGCCCGCGTGGATCAGCGACTTCGGCGATGTCCGCGTCCTCATCAAGGGCGCCGGCAATCCCACCGCCTTCGATACCCTCGCCACCGCCATGGGCCAGGCGCAGCCGCTGCCGCGCAGCTGATCGGATAAATCGCTCGACCCCACCGCGGTCTTCGGCTGCGATGAGCGGCATGAGCGTCCTCGACGAACTGCGCGCCCGCGAACCGATCTTCCATCGGCCCGAACTGGGCACCGATTTCGCGCCGATGGTGGCCGCCGACTTCTGGGAGATCGGCGCGTCCGGGCGGTGCTTCGACCGCGACTACGTGCTCGAGGTACTGGCCGAGCGGCAGCGGACGCCGGCCGAGGAGATCTGGGAGACCAGCGAGTTCCGATGCCAGGAGCTGGCTCCCGACCTGTACCTGCTGACCTATCTATTGCGGCAGCCGGAGCGGGTCAGCCGGCGGGCCACTATCTGGCGGCGGGCCGGGGCGGACTGGCAGATCGTTTTTCACCAGGGGACGGTCGTTGCCTAGCGGTCACTCCTGGGCGGTGCGGTGGGCGAGGGCATCCTCGACGCGCTTGCGGGCGCCGGCGAGGTGCTGTTCGCAGCGGGTGGCGAGGGCTTCGCCGCGTTCCCACAGGGCCAGCGAGTCGTCGAGATCCATGCCGCCCTGCTCGAGCATCTTGACGACATTGACCAGCTCGTCGCGGGCGCGCTCGTAGCCGAAGGTGGCGATTTCGGAGCGTTCGTCGTCGGTCATCAGGAGTCCTTCCGGGTCGGGCGGGGAGCCAGGGATTGGGCGCCGAGGGCGGCGGCGGAGATCGCGCCGTCGGCCACCCGGATACGGAGCTGCGTGCCGGGCGGGGAGTCCTCGATGGCGCGGACCACCGCGCGGTCCTTGCCGTTCACCCGCTGCACCACGGCGTAACCGCGGGCCAGGGTGGCGGCCGGGCCCACCGCGGAGAGCTTTTCGCGCAGGTGCCGGGTGGTGGTGGACTCTCCGTTCAGCAGATGGTCCACGGCCCGCTGGGCGCCGGCGCGCAGCCGCTCCACCTCGTCGTGGCGCTGATCGAGCAGCCGCAGCGGGTCGGCCAGCACCGGGCGGGAACGCAATTGGGCCAGGGCGCGGGCCTCGCGGTCCACCCAGCCGCGCAGGGCCGCGTTCGCGCGGGACCGAAGTTCCTGCAGCAGCGCGGTTTCGGCGGCGGCGTCGGGAACGATGCGCTTGGCGGCGTCGGTCGGGGTGGCGGCCCGCAGGTCGGCGACATAGTCCGAGATCGGATTGTCCGGCTCGTGGCCGATGGCGCTCACGATCGGAGTGGTGGCGGAAACGATGGCGCGGCACAGGGTTTCATCGGAGAACGGCAGCAGGTCCTCGACGCTGCCGCCGCCGCGCGCCAGCACGATCACATCCACCTCGGGATTCGCGTCGAGCGCGGCGATGGCCTCCAGGATCTGCGGCACCGCGGTCGGGCCCTGCACGGCGGTATTGCGAATCTCGAAACGCACCGCGGGCCACCGCTGCGTGGCCACCGTCACCACATCGTGCTCGGCGGCGCTGGCGCGGCCGGTGATCAGGCCGATCCGATTGGGCAGGAACGGGATCGGGCGCTTGAGCCGCGGATCGAACAGGCCCTCCGCCGACAGCAGCGCCTTCAAGCGTTCGATGCGGGCCAGCAGCTCGCCGATGCCCACCGGCCGAATCTCGGTCACCCGCAACGACACCGTGCCCCGCCCGGTGAAGAACGACAGCTTGCCGTACACGACGACCCGGCTGCCCTCCTGCAGCGGCACCGCCGAATTACGCAGCAGCTCCGGATCACAGGTCACCGACAGCGACATGTCCGCCGCCGTATCTCGCAGCACCAGAAAGGCCGTCCGCGTCCCCGGCCGCACATTCATCTGGGTGATCTGCCCCTCCACCCAGACCGCCCCCAGCCGGTCGATCCACTGCGCCACCTTCACCGCGACGGTCCGCACCGGCATCGGGTTCTCGGCGGACGAGCTCGGCGGCCGCGGCGTCGTATCGGTGCTCACCGCACGATTCTGTCAGTGCCCACCGACGCCCGGCGCACACCGCCCGCCGACACGGGATGCACGCGCTTGTCCGACCCCACGGATCCCGGTGAATACGAACACCGGCCGCCCGGGCGGTAGCCCGAGCGGCCGGCGCTGGTCGAGGACCGCCGATGTGACGGTGCCGGAGTTCCGGGGCCGGGCCCCGAAAGAGTTGGGTTCACTTCGCCTGAACGGTCGCGATCCGGTTGGTCAGCATGGTGACGAACGGGGCGCGGTCGAGGGTCTCCTGCTCGTAGGCGAGCAGCGCCACGAGGTCGTCGACGGTCAGCTGGCGCAGGCGGGCGCGCAGCTGGGCGATGGTCATGGCGGAGTAGTCGAAGCGGGCCGCCACTTCGGGCTCGACGACGGCGCTGCTGTGGTGGCCGTTGGTGTCGGTCTTGGAAGCCGTTGCGGGCGCTGCGGTCTCGGTGACCTCCGGATCGGCTGCCTCCTGCGCGGCCGATTCGGCGGGCACCGGTTCGGGGTCGACCGCGACCGGCTCGGTCTCGACCGCGGCCGGTTCAGGGGCCGCGACCGGCTCCACCACGGCCGGAGCGGGCGCCGCGACGGCCGGTTCCGGCTCGGTGAAGAGGTCGAAACGGCTCTGCCGTACCGATTCGGCAGCGAAGCTCGGAGTTTGCTCGTCTTCCTCGTCCTCATCGAAGGTGGCCCAGGCGGGCTGTTCTTCGGGCTGGTTGAGCAAACGGTCGAAAACGGCGTCGCCCTTGAGGGCGAGGCTGGTCACGAACTGCTGGAGGTGCATGGTGGTCTGCAGCACCTGGCTGATCGCGGTGATCGGGAAATTGATCGCGGTCGTCGGTAGCCGACGAGTTTCCTCGAGAGCATAGACGGCGGCCCCGGCGGCGACCCGGGCCAGGAACGGAGGTCGGAACATGCCCCTAGCCTGCCCGAAACGCCGTGTGATGCAAAGGTGAAAAGCCGCGAAAAGTGATTGTGACCCTGACCTCCGCGCGAATGCGCGCCGGAGCGCACACGTATTCTGTGGGGCATGTCCTCGGCTATCCCTTTGAACGTCGGAATCGTCGGGTCCGCGGCGGGTGATGCCGACGCGCCACGGGGCCCACAAGAGAAGCGAGTACTGCTCGCCGAACCGCGCGGCTACTGCGCCGGTGTGGACCGAGCGGTCGAAACGGTGGAGAAGGCGCTCGAAAAGCACGGCGCGCCCATCTATGTCCGCAAGGAAATCGTGCACAACCGGCACGTGGTGGAAACGCTGCGCGAGCGCGGTGTGATCTTCGTCGACCAGACCGAGGAGGTGCCGGAGGGCGCGCTCGTGGTGTTCTCCGCACACGGCGTGTCCCCGGCCGTCCACGAGTCCGCCGCCCGCCGCAACCTGCACACCATCGACGCCACCTGCCCGCTGGTCACCAAGGTGCACCAGGAGGCCAAGCGCTTCGCCCGCGACGACTTCGACATCCTGCTCATCGGCCACGAGGGCCACGAGGAGGTCGAGGGCACCGCCGGTGAGGCGCCCGACCACGTGCAGCTGGTGGACGGCCCCGACGCCGTCGACTCGGTCACCGTGCGCGACGAGAACAAGGTGATCTGGCTCTCCCAGACCACGCTGTCGGTGGACGAGACCATGGAGACGGTCAACCGCCTGCGCCAGAAGTTCCCCAAGCTGCAGGATCCGCCGAGCGACGACATCTGCTACGCCACCTCCAACCGCCAGACCGCGGTGAAGGCCATGGCCCCCGAATGCGATCTGGTGATCGTGGTCGGCTCCCGGAACTCGTCCAACTCGGTCCGGCTGGTGGAGGTCGCGCTGAGTGCCGGCGCCCGCGCCGCCCAGCTGGTGGACTACGCGCGCGAGGTGGATCCCGCCTGGCTGGAGGGTATTCGCACGGTCGGTGTCACCTCCGGCGCCTCGGTTCCGGAGATTCTCGTGGAGGGCGTGCTGGAATTGCTGGCCGAGCACGGTTTCGGTGCGGTGGTTCCGGTCACGACGGCCAACGAGACGCTGGTCTTCTCGCTGCCGCGCGAACTTCGCACCGCGCGCGCGTAACTCGTTCCGAAACGCATTCGCGCCCTCCACATTCGTTGTGGAGGGCGCGAATTTGCTATCCGGATGATCTTTTTTCGTGCCCGATTTCCTGATTGCCGGAAATATACGGTGCGAGTCGCTCGAATGTCGCCGGGGATTCAGCGTTCGATGCGACCCGAATCACGTTCGCGGTAGCGCACATTCGGGCGCGGATGCGGCGGCAGTTCACCCGGCTGCGCGCGACGGCGGCGGCCACCCTCGGCGGCAGGGGCCGGATTGCGCTCGGGGGCGGCGTGGCGTTCGGCGCCGCGACCCATGGCCTGCTCGGGGCTCTGCGCACGGCGGCGGCCCTCGCCCTGGGCGGCCTCCGGCGCCGGCGGGGTGGCGCGACGCTCACCGTTGCGGGGGCGATCGGCCGGGGCGGCGCGGCGCTCACCGCTGCGGGGCTGGTCGCCAGGGGCCGCGCGGCGCTCGCCGGCGCGGGACGGCTGCTCGGCGTACTGGGCCCGGCGGCGGCCCTCGGCGGTGGCGGCGCCGGACTGGTTCGGGCCCGCGGCGCGGCGGCGGCCCTCGGTGGCGGCCGGGGTGCGTTCGGCGGCGGCCTGATCCGGATCCTGGGCGCGGCGGCGGCCCTCGCCGGCGGGCCGGCCGGTGTTGCTTACCCGCGGCGGCCCGGCCGCGACCCGGGCGCCCGCGTGCCGGGACGAACGAGCGGTCTCGGTGTCGGGGGTGTCGCCTTCTTCGGCGGTGTCCGCGCCGGGCCGGAAGCGGCGTCTGGCAGGTTCCTTGGAGGCGGTGGAGCGGGTGCGCTGGGCGCGGGCGCTGCCGGGACGGGTGGCACGAGCCCGGGTCCTGCGCGGTTCGCCGGTCGCGCCGGCCTTGGTCTCGCGGTGGTGCAGCACGATGCGGACGGCGCCGACGATCAGCACGATCACGGTGGCCAGCGCCATGGTGGGGAACCGATTCACCAGCGGGATGGCCAGATTCAGCAGGATGTCCTTCAGCTTGAGACTGCCGGAGGACCCGAATAGGAACTGGTAGGCCAGCGGCACCGCGACGAACAGCAGCAACGGCGGCAGCACGAGCGTGGTGAACAGTCCCCGGTAGCGGACCGCGAGCACGGCCACCACACAGCCGCCGATGTACAGCAAGGCGAAGGAACCGGTGAGTTCGTCGCCCTGTGGTCGGCTACCCGCGCTCTGAGCGTCGATCAGAAGACCGATGAACGTGCACGTCACAGCGATCAGCACCGCGGCTCCGGCCGGGACGCCGGGAACCGACGGCAGGATCGAACGGTGCGACGGGGGCACCTCGGTTCGCTCGCGTTGGGTAACTGCCACGTCAAGCACACTAAGGCATATCGGTGTTTCGCGAGGCAGGCGACATCACGCGGGTATGCGGAAGCTCTGTCTAATTTGCCCTCGACTGCCCTCCGGGCGGGTTCGCGGCGCTGAAAGTCTCGTTCTTCCCTCCTCCGCTCCTCCGCTTCGCTCCCCCGCTCCAAGCGCGGGGAGGCGGAGCGCAGTCCAGAACGAGACGCGCCGCGAACCTCTGCGCGCTTGTAGACCGAGCCCTGAATGGCGTGCTCATGTGTCCAACCTCATCCTTCGCGATCCATCGCATCTGCGAAGCCGACTGCGCGCGGCCAGCTCTCGACCCTGCGGACTTCGGGGACCGGCGCGTCGGCGATCTCCAGGTCGTGCAGCTTCCGGGCGGTCACCATGACCCGCGCCTCCACCGACGCCACGGTGTGGTTGTAGGCGTCGACCGCCTTGCCCAGCTGCGCGCCCAGCCGGTCCAGGTGGCGGCCGGTGGTGCCGAGCCGGGTGTAGAGCTCCCGGCCCAGTTGTTGGATCACCGCCATGTCCGCCGACAGCGCCTCCTGCCGCCAGCCCAGCGCGACCGTGCGCAGCAAGGCCATGAGTGTGGTGGGCGTCGCCAGGACCACATTGCGACCGAAGGCGTACTCGAGCAATCCGGAGTCGGTGGTGAGGGCCGCGTCCAGGAACGGATCGCCGGGTACGAACAGGACCACGAACTCGGGGGAGGGATCGAAGGCCGCCCAGTACTCCTTGGCCGCCAGCTGATCCACATGGTTGCGCAGATGCCGGGCGTGGCGGGCCAGGTGGCCCTCGCGCTCGCGCGGGTCCTCGGTACCGGCGGCGTCCAGGAAGGCGGTGCAGGGCACCTTGGCGTCCACCACGATCTGGCGGCCGCCGGACAGGCGCACCACCAGATCCGGGCGCACCACGGTGTCGCCGCGGCGGGTGACCTGGGTGTCGAAGTCACAGTGCCGGGCCATGCCGGCCAGCTCGACCACACGCTCGAGCTGGATCTCGCCCCAGCGGCCGCGCACCTGGGGCGCGCGCAGCGCGGCCACCAATTGACCGGTCTGCGTGGACAACTGATGTGACATCCGCTGCATGCCCGCGACCTGTTCGCGCAGGCCGGAGTACGCGTTGATGCGATTGTGCTCGACCTCGCGAAGGTGGCGGTCGAGGCTGCCGACCGCCTCCCGCAGCGGATCGACCAGCGCGCCGATGGCATGGGACTGCCGTCGGGCCGCGTCCTCGCTGGCCGCGCCGAGTGATTGCCGCAACAGCCGCTCGTTGTCCCGCATGGCCGCCAGCCGCGCCTCGGCCACCGCCGCCCGCTGTCCCGCGCGCGCGGCATGCCCGAGCCAGCCCAGGGCCAGCCCCGATACGAACACCAGCAGCAGCGCGAACAGCATCGGTGCGGTCATGGCGCAGATAGTGCCGGAGACCACCGACAATTCCGCCTCTCCGGAACGTCAGCGGCGCGTCGGGACACAATTCCGCCTCTCCGGGACTTCAGCGGGCGGCTCGGAGCCGTTGGTCGTTGGGCGTCCGTGCCGGCGGTTGGGTGCCGACACGATTCCGGGCGTGCCCGGTGAGTTTTCCCGACCGTTGCGAAATCAGTTGTCGCCCTGGCATACGCGCGGCGTGTTCGACGCGACTCGCGAGGGTGTCGCGCGGGTTGTCGGGGGGATCTAATAGCGTCTTGCGGCATGCGGATCCTGCACACCTCCGACTGGCATATCGGGCGCACCTTTCATGGCGTCGATCTGCTGGCCGATCAGGAGTGTTCGCTGCGGGCCGTCGCGGAATTGGTGGCGGCCGAGGGGGTGGACGTGGTCGTACTGCCGGGGGATGTGTACGACCGTTCCATTCCCAGTGCGGATGCGATTGCGGTCTGCAATCGCGGATTCGAGGCAATTCGGGCGGCGGGGGCGACCATTGTCGCGACCTCCGGTAATCACGACTCGCCGACTCGGCTCGGTGCGCTCGGCAGTTTCGCGGCGGCGGGCGGATTGCATTTGCGCTGCCGGATCGCGGACGTGGCGCGGCCGATCGTGCTGTCCGATGAATTCGGCGACATTGCCTTCTATGGCATTCCGTACCTGGAGCCGGAGATCACCCGGGTGGAATTGGGCGTGCCGCAGGCGCGTTCGCACGCCGAGATCCTCGACGCGGCCATGAGCCTGGTGCGCGCCGATCTCGCCGGGCGGGCGGGGGCGCGGTCGGTGGTGCTGGCGCATGCCTTCGTGGTGGGCGGCGAGGCCACCGGGTCGGAGCGGTCCATTTCGGTCGGGGGCGTGGAGACCGTGCCGTTGTCGGCCTTCGCCGAGATCGACTATGTGGCGCTCGGCCACCTGCACTCGCCGCAGACGCTGGCGGAGTCCGTCCGCTATTCGGGTTCTCCGCTGCCGTATTCGTTCGGCGAGCGCTCGCACCGCAAAGCGGTCTGGATCGTGGACATCGACGCCGCGGGGCTGTCCGCCGTCCAGCGCCACGAACTCCCGGTGGTGCGCGGCCTCTCGCAACTCACCGGGCCCCTGGAATCCCTTCTGGAAGCGCCGGAGCACGCCGAAGCCGAATCGCACTATGTCTCGGCCACCCTCACCGACGAGGCGCGTCCCGTGGACGCGCTGCGCCGCCTCCGCGAGCGTTTCCCGCACGCCGTCCACGTGGAATGGCAACGTTCCGAAGGCAACCCGGAACTCCGCTACCGCGAACGCGTGCACGGCCGCCGCGACACCGAGATAGCCCAGAGCTTCCTCGCCGACGTCCGCGGCACCCCCACCCCCGGCGAAATGACCTGGCTCGAGCGCGCCCTCGCCGCCGCCACCCGCGAAACCGACGCCCCCCTACGCTTTCCCGCTCCGGCCGAAACCGCCGCGCCCGTTGCTCCGGCCGCTGTAGCCGCCGGGGATGTCGTGCCTGTCGGTACTGGGTTGGGCGATCCGGCCGCCGTATCTGTCGAAGGGGCTGCGGCCGCGGCGGTTGCGGTTTCTGTCGAGGCGGCCGGTAGTACCGAAGGCGGCGCACTGACGACTGCCGTGCCGGCGGAGGCTGTCGTGGCCGCGGGGGGCGCGTTGTTCGCCGTGCCCGATGATGCCGATGCGTCGGGCACAGACGCCGGACATGCATCGGTGGGTGCCGATTCGGTGGGAGGCGGCGGGGCCGAGGTCGCGGCGCGGGTGGTGAGTGCGGCCGGGTTCGATGGGTCGGTGCGTGGGGTGGATGCGGCGGAGGCCGATGCGGCGCTCGGGCTGTTCGATCTGGGTGACTTCGGGTTGGAGCCGGGCGAATCGGGCGATGTGGCCGGTGGGATGACCGCATGAGCGTTGGGGCGCTGAGTGTTTCGGCGTGTCCCGCGGTGGGCGGTGGGTGCCGGGTAGTTGGATGGGGAGTGGCGTTGAGGGAAGGGGGCGCTGCGTGCGGCTGCATCGGTTGGAGCTGACGGCGTTCGGGCCGTTCGCCGAGACGGCCGTGGTCGACTTCGACCAGCTCGGTGCGGACGGGTTGTTCCTGCTGCACGGGCAGACGGGGGCGGGGAAGACCACGGTGCTGGACGCCATCGCGTTCGCGCTGTACGGGAGCGTGCCGGGGGCGCGTGGCGATATCAAGCGGCTGCATTCGGACCACGCCGACGAGCAGACGCCGCCCCGGGTGCTGCTGGAGGCCACGGTCGGTGGCCGGCGGCTGCGCCTGAACCGGTCGGCGGAATTCCAGCGGCCGAGCAAGCGCGCCAAGTCGGGCTGGGTGAAGGAGAACGCGGCCGCCACGCTGGAGTGGCTGGACGGGCGGGGCCAGAACCTGTCCCGCATACCCGATATCGGCGACGAGGTGCTTCGGCTGCTGGGCATGAGCGCCGATCAGTTCTTCCAGGTCGTGCTGCTGCCGCAGGGTGATTTCGCGCGATTCCTGCGTGCCGACAACGAGGATCGCGAGAAGCTGCTCGAAAAGCTCTTCGACACAGAGCGTTTCGGCACCGCCGAGCAGTGGCTGGTCGACAAGCGCCGCGCGAGCTCCGCCGATCTGGATGCCCGCAAGCACAGCATCGACCGTCTCATCGCCCAGGTCGGTACGGCCGCGGGCCTGCCCGCCACCGAGACGGCCGGGCTGCTCGAGTCGGTCGGCTGGTCGCAGTCCCTGCTGGCGGCCGCCCGCACCCTGGTGAGCGAGACGGCCGCCGATCTGCGGCAGCGCCGGCAGGATTCGGCCGGTGTCCGCGCCGCCGCCGAGGCGGAGCGCCGCCGCCATGAGCTCTTCCGACGCCGTACGGCGGCTCGCACCCAGCTGGCCGACTTCACCGCCACCGCCGACCACCGCGCCGCGCGTCAGTCCGAACTCGACCGGGCCCGCCGCGCCGAACCCGTCGCCACCGCCCTGGCCGAGGCCCGCGCCGCCGCCGTCACCCTGCGCCGCCGCACCGACGACGCCACCCGCGCGGCCGAGCGACTCGCCGACCGCCTCCTCGAACCTGCCAGCGTCGAGCTCCCCGGAACCGCCTGTGCTGCAGCCGATCTCGCCGCGGCGGAACTGACCGGCACCGACCTCGCCGCCGACCTCGACGACATCGACGCCGACGCAGGTCACGCTGGAGATCTCACCGCCCCCAGCCCGTTCGACGCCGCCGACTCCGACGCTGGTGACCGGGCGCACGACAGCAACGGTGTCGAGGATGCCGGACCGGCGATGCTCGAGGGCGGCGTCGGGGGGCTCGAGGCGGCTGTGCGGCGGTGGAGCGCACAGGTGGGCGCGCTCGATGAGGTTCGGGCGGATGCGGATTCGGCGACCCGGCTGACGCGGGAGCTGGCCGGGTTGCGGACCGAGCAGGCCGATCTGGAAGCCCGGTCCGGCAAGCTGGCCCAGCGGCTGCGGGAGCTGCCGGATGCCGTTGCGGCGGTGGAGGTCCGATTGCGGGACGCCGCGGATGCGGCGGCCGCATTGCCCGGACTGGAGGCCGAGTGCCAGCGGTTGCGCACGTCGGCTGCGGCCGCGGTGGAGTTGGAGCGGCGGCGCGGTGAACTGGCCCGGGCGGGAACTGCTTTCGAGCGGGCGCGGACCGGGCACGCCGAGGCGTGGCAGCGTACGCAGGCACTGCGGGAGCAGCGCATGGCCGGGATGGCGGCGGAGCTGGCGGAGGGCCTGGCCGCGGGCGAGCCGTGCGCGGTGTGCGGGTCGCTCGCGCATCCGGATCCGGCGCGGCCGGCTGCGCATGCGGTGTCCAAGGCCGACGAGGACGCGGCGCTGGCCGCGGAGCGGAAGGCCGAGGCCGAGCGGGAGCGGGCCGGGCAACTGGTCGCCGAGCTGGAGCGGGCGGTCGAGGTGCTGGTCGAGCGGGGCGGTGATGTGGACAAGGCGGAACTGGCCGCCGCACTGGACGATTCGACCCGGCGGTACACCGCGGCCAAGGGCATCGCGGGTCTCGTGGACGGGCTGACCGCCGAACTCGGGACACTGCGCGCGGATCAGATCCGGTTGCAGGACGAGGCGCGGGAATGTGAAAGCCGTTCCAGCGCAACGACGGAGCGGATCGTTGCCACCGATCGGCGGCTGGCCGAACTCACCGAGCGGCTGCGTGCGGCCGCCGGCGCCGACGGCACCGTCGACCGCCGCCGGGCTCGCCTGGCGGCGCTGGTCGAGGAGGCCACCGCGGTGCGGTCCGCACGTGTCGAGGCGGCCACTGCCCGTGAGCAGGTGGCGGTGGCCGCCGTCCGGGTCGAAAGGCTTTCCTACGACGCGGGTCTGGTGGATTCCGCGCCGCCGGTGATGGGGGAGTCGGGGCCGGACTACGGCGTGCTGGGCGAGTACGCCCGCGCGGTCGACGCCGCCTCCCGCACCGCCGCGCAGCAGACGGCCATCGAGGACGAGCTGGTGGCCGCCGACCGGGCTCGCGCGCACGCCGAGGCCGTGCTCGCCGAACCCGAGATCCAGTCGGCCGGGGAGGCCGAACCCGGCGATCCGCGCGAGCTGGAAACCGCAGTGGCGCAGGCGGAATCGGAGCTGAACCGGGCCGTCGCCGCGAATGCCGAGGCGGACCGGCGGCTGGCGCAGCTGGAGGGCCTGTGCGCACAGCTGTCGGCGGCCGTCGATCGCATCGCCCCGCTCCAGCGCTCCCACGACGAGCTGGCCCGCCTGGCCGAGGTGGTGTCCGGCCGTGGCGAGAACAACCGCCGCATGTCCCTGCGCTCGTACGTGCTGGCCGCCCGCCTGGAGGAGGTGGCGCTGGCCGGTTCGGTGCGGCTGCGCCGGATGTCAGGCGGCCGTTACGAATTCGTCCACACCGATGCCGCGGGCCCGCGCGGCCGCCGGGGCGGCCTGGGCCTCGATATCCGCGACGACTACACCGGCGCGATCCGTCCGGCCAAAACCCTCTCCGGCGGTGAGACCTTCATGGCCTCCCTCGCCCTGGCGCTCGGCCTGGCCGACGTCGTGTCGGCCGAATCCGGCGGCCTGGTCATGGACACCCTTTTCATCGACGAGGGCTTCGGCAGCCTCGACGCCGATACCCTCGACGCCGTGATGGGCGTCCTGGACGAGCTCCGTTCCGGGGGCCGGGTGGTCGGCGTGGTGAGCCATGTGGACGAAATGCGCCAGCGCATCCCCAGCCGCCTGCACGTCATTCGCGGCCGCACCGGCTCCCGCCTCGAAACCTCGGTCGGCGCATAGGCTTTCGGCGGGGCGAAAGCCCGCACGGCAACGGCACCCGACACCCCCGGCCCGTCAGGGCTCCAGGTCGACCACGCCTTTGCCGCTCGAGATGTCGAACGGCACCGATACCTGATCGTGCGCGATCAACCAGGTGCCGTCGATCTTCCGCAGGCCGTAGGTGACCCGGACCCACATACCGCTCGTCGCGGCCCCGTTCCTCAGTGTGCCGCTGAGACGAGCGAAGGCGTGCCCGAATGCCACATCATCACCGATGGTGAACGTCAGATCGCGTACCTCATAGGTCACAGTCTCGAAGAACAGGAAGACCTTCGACCAGTTCTCGAGTTTCGCCGCGATCCCGACATGCTGGAGCGGCGGCTCGACATCGAAGGACACGACGTCGGGCGTGTACACCTCTTTCAGGGCGTTGAGGTCCTTGGCTCGCAGTCCTTCGACCACCTTGTCGATGTTCCGGCGAATCTCGACTTCATCGGCCTCGATGCGGTCGGCGCGTGATCGAAAGTCGTTGGGTGTGGTCATGATCGACTCCTCAGGAATTGACGAGAGTGGTTTCGCCGGCCGCTCGCAGCGGCGCGAGCGCACCACTCCAGGCGATGAGCTGATCCAGCGTCTTGGTCAGGGCGGCGGCATGATGGTCGCGGGGTGTGAAGGTGGTGTGGTCCTCGAAATCGGTGAGCACCGAGATCGCGACCTGATAGCCGACATCGGCCAGGCCCAGCGTGCTGCAGACCACCCGCAGCTGCACCACGGCGCGGGCACCGCCGGCCGTGCCGTAGGAGACGAATCCGACTGCCTTGTCGGTCCACTCCCAGAGCAGATGGTCGAGGGCGTTCTTCAGTACCCCGGGGGCGCCGCTGTTGTACTCCGGGGTGACAATCACGAAGCCGTCGAATCGGGCGATCCGTTCGGCCCAGGCGCGGGTGTGTGCATGCATCGACGGGCCGAACATCGGCGGCACAGGCTCGTCGAGATGCGGGAGCGGGTGGTCGCGCAGGTCGATCAGTTCGAACTCGGCGTCGCCGCGCTGCGCTGCCGAGTCCAGGACCCACTGGGCGACCTGCGGGCCTTTGCGGTTGGGCCGGGTACTGCCGAGGATGATGCCGATTCTGATCATTTCCGGAACTCCTGCTCTGCTGAGAACGTCATGACCCTCCGACGACACAGCTGTCCGGAATGTCAGGCCGCCTCACAAATGGGGTCGCTGATTCGTCGAATTCGGTGGGTACGCACAGACCGAAGGAGCCGCACATGACCGACCCGCATTTGCCCGGGGTGATCGATGAACGCCGTCAGCTGATCAATCTCGCCTACCGGCTGCTCGGCTCCCTGTCCGAGGCCGAGGATGTGGTGCAGGAGACCTACGCTCGCTGGTACGCACTGTCCGAGCGGCAGCGGCGGGAGGTGGCGGCGCCCGGCGCGTGGTTGACGACGGTCGCCGGCCGGATCTGCCTCGATCTGCTCGGCTCGGCGCGCGCCAGGCGGGAACGCTATGTGGGCGAATGGATTCCGGAGCCGGTCCCCGACCGATCCGAATGGCTCGACGGTCCCGCCCCCGTCGATCCCGCCGACCGGGTCACCCTCGACGAGTCGATCAGCATGGCCTTCCTCGTCGTGCTGGATTCCATGACACCGGCGGAGCGGGTGTCGTTCATCCTGCACGACGTCTTCCGCTATTCCTTCGCCGAGGTCGCCGGCATCGTCGGGCGCACCCCCGCGGCCTGCCGCCAGCTCGCCTCCAGTGCCCGCCGCCGCATCGATACCTCGCGGAGCCCGTCGGGCACCGTGCGCACCGAGGTGGTCCGGGATTTCAAACGGGCTTGGGAGACAAAGGATATCGAGGCCCTGATCGGCCTGCTCGATCCGCAGGTGATCGCCACGGCGGACGGCGGCGGCCTGGCGCTATCCTTCCACGACCCGATCAACGGTGGTGAGCAGGTCGCCCACGCCTGGATGGAAATCGCCGCCCGCGGCCCCGCGGTAACCCTGCTGGAGCGGACGGTGAACGGCCAGCCCGGCCTGGTCGCGCAGCTCGACGGCACCGTCGTCTCGGTCTACGCGTTCGATATCGCAGACGGCCGGATCACCCGCATCTGGGTGATCCGGAACCCGGAGAAACTGCGGCCCTGGACGGTCGGCTGAACTGAACAGCGCATCCGCACGCTGTTCCGGCCGATTCGGTTATCGGCCCGCGAAGCGCACTTCGGCGCGGGCGCGGGCCTTGGCGGCCTCGACCTCGCGGTCCTTGGGCGGGGCGGTGGTGGTCAGGCCGTTCAGCAGCCGGGTGGTCGCCGCGGCGATCTCTTCCACCGCCAGATCGAAGGCGTCCTGGTTGGTCTGGGACGGTTTGGTGCTTCCGCTGATCTTGCGGACGTACTGCAGGGCGGCCGCGTGCACCTCGTCCGGGGTGGCCGGCGGCTCGAAGTTGTGCAGGGTGTGAATGTTGCGGCACATGGCTGCCACGGTACGCCCGGGCACCGACGCGGCCCGGGCACGCTCGGGCGCGGACCTGTGGGCGAGAGCCCTCAGGCCGACTCGTGGTCGAGCAGCCAGCGCTTGATCGGCAGACCGTAGCGGAAGCCGCCGAGGCTGCCGTCGGTGCGGATCACCCGGTGGCAGGGCACGAAGAGCGCGGCGGCATTGCGGGCGCAGGCATTGGCCGCCGCGCGGGTGGCGGCGGGCCGCCCGGAGATGGCCGCGAAGTCGGTGTAGGTGACGGGAGCTCCGGCCGGCACCTTGCGCAGGATCTCCCAGGCGTGGGTGAGGAACGGCCCGGAGACCTGGCGTACGGCGATGTCGTCGATGGCCGTGAGATCACCGGCGTGGTACTCGGTGACTGCCCGCGTGACCGCGCCGAGGGCGTCGCGTCCGCGCAGCGCGGCGGGCCGGATACCGGGGTGGATCAGCGCCCGCAGTTCCTCAGGGTCGGCGGTCCAGCCGGAGGCGAGGACCACCCCATCGGCGTCCACGATGGCGGTGAACGGACCGGCGGGTGTCGCGACGGTGGCGTAATCGGCTGTGTCGATGGTGGTTTCGGAGCTCACTACGGATTCCTCCGGTTGGCCTCGGCGGGGTGGGCGAGGGCGTGTTTCCACAGGTGCATGGTGAGGTAGGACCGCCACGGCGACCAGCGGGCGGTGTCGGCGAGGTCGATGCCGAGCAGTCCCGCGCCGCGGCGCACGATCAGGTCTGAGTGCAGCAGCACATCCGGATCGGCGAGCAGGCGCATGGTGACGTAGTCCGCGGTCCAGGGGCCGACCCCGTCCAGGGCCAGCAGGTCGCGGCGCAGTTCACCGGCGGTGCGGCCGGAGTGCAGCACCAGGTCGCCGGCGGCCAGTGCCTTGGCCGCGCCGACGATGGCCTCGGTGCGCCGGCTCGGCCCGGTCAGTACCTCGGAGCCGCGTTCGGCGATGGCCTCGGCGGTGGGGAACAGGTGCGGGATCGGCCCGGCGATGGTCTCGCCCAGGCCCTGTACCAGCCGCGCGGTGTGGGTATTGGCCGCGGCCACCGAGATCTGCTGCCCGATCATGGTGCGCAGCAACAGTTCCGGGCCGTCCAGGCAGCCGGGGACCCGGATGCCGGCGGGCAGCACGGCGTCCGGAAAGCCCGGGCGCGGTGGGCTTCCCGCCAGGCCGGCGGCCATGGCCTCGTCGATCCCGATGGGATCGGCGTCCAGATCCAGGAGGTGCCGGATGCGGGCGACGGTCGGCGCGAGGTCGCGCATGTCCTGCAGCGCCAGTGAGGCCCGCACGTGACCGGGCTGGATGGACAGCCGAATGGTGGTGTGGCCGTGCGGTGTTCGCAGGCTGCGGCTGTAGACGCCGTTCTCCCACAGCTCCACGCCCGGGACGGTGTGGGCGGACAGGAACCATTCCAGCCACGACTTGTCCAACGGTTCGCGATAGGGGAGTCGCAGGGTGAGCAGCCCGTTGGTGGCCGGCAGCGTGTCGCCGTTGCGGCGCCGGGATTCCTCGCGCAGCGTGGTCGGGCTGACCGCGAACACCTCGCGCACGGTGTCGTTGAACTGCCGGATGCTGGCGAATCCGGCCGCGAACGCGATGTCCGACATGGGCAGCCGGGTGGTCTGGATCAGCAGCCGGGCGGTGTGCGCGCGGTGGGCGCGCGCCAGGGCCAGTGGGCCGGCGCCGAGCTCGCTGGTGAGTACCCGGGTGAGCTGGCGCTGGGAGTAGCCGAGGGCATCGGCGAGGGCGGGCACGCCGCCGCGTTCGATGACGCCGTCGCCGATCAGGCGCATGGCGCGGGAGGCCAGGTCCGCACGGGTGTTCCAGAGGGGCGAGCCGGGCGCGGCGTCGGGCAGGCACCGGCGGCAGGCGCGGAAGCCGTGCTGCTGCGCGGCGGCCGCGGTGGGCAGGAAGGTGACGTTGGTGCGTTTGGGGGTGATGGCCGGGCAGGAAGGGCGGCAATAGATTCCGGTGGTGCGCACCGCGGTCACGAACTGCCCGTCGAACCGGGCGTCCCGGGTTGCCACGGCGCGGTAGCAACGCTCGAAATCCAAGTCGTTCGCACTCACGCATACCACCATGTCAGTCCGGGCCGACCTCTGCTAGCGGGTATCGGACATGGATGTTGGCGGAAAACCGCCACTCGTGTCAACAGCAGCGATTTGCGGGGTTCTTGGCGGCGGCCGCATGGCGATCGCGCCAATACTGGCGCTCGCTGGGAATCTCGCATCCCGGGTGCTGCAGCCGCAGGTGATCGACGTAGCGGGCGTAGTCGTTGCCGCCGAGGATCGAGTTGAACCACCAGGCAACGGCTTTCACAGCCCGGACGAGGGCGAGCCCCGCCCGCCGCAGCGGACCTGCGGCGAGCGGGGCTTCGGGGGTACTCATCGGCGCGTCAATGACTGGCGACCGTGGCCGCGCCGGGCGCGCGGATCTTGCCCTCGGCGATCAGGGTGTCCCATTCCTGCTGGACCTCCTTGTCCGCCTTGGTGGCGAGGAAACCGCTGGGGCCGAAGATCTTCGACGGCACCTCCGGCGACTCGGTGGTCTCACTGCCGCCCTTGCGGATGGCGCGCAGGCAGACCCACACGCCGACCAGCGCCACGATCAGCACCATCACCGCGAACACGATGGAGAGCGTGCCCTGGACGAAGGTGTTGCGGATGATCTTGTCCATGTCGTGGATCTGCTGATTCAGCGCGGCGACGTCCTTGACGCCCTTCGGCAGCTGCCCCGAATCGCGTGCGGCGATGTAGGCGTTCTGCTTGTCGATGGTGTTGTGGTGCAGCGTCCAGTAGCCGATCTTCGGGTCACCCGAGAAGATCTTCTGGAACGAGGCCGTCATGGTGACGATCAGGTCCCAGACCAGCGGAAGCGCCGGAATCCAGGCCCATTTCACGAGCCCCTTCTTGACCACGATCACCAGCACCACCGTCAGCGCGATCGCCGCCAGCAGCTGGTTGGAGATGCCGAACAGCGGGTACAGGGTGTTGATGCCGCCCAGCGGGTCGGTGACGCCCATCAGCAGCACCGAACCCCACGCGGCCACGACCACGCCGGAGCAGACGAACACGCCCGGCCACCACGACGGATCCCGGAACTTCTTGGCCGCGCCGCCCAGGTTGCCCAGCGAATCCGAGAGCATGAACCGCGCGACGCGGGTGCCCGCGTCGATGGTGGTGAGGATGAACAGCGCCTCGAACATGATGGCGAAGTGGTACCAGAACGCCTTGAGCGAGGTACCGCCGATGAACTTGTGCATCACCTCGGTCATGCCGATGGCGAGGGTGGGCGCGCCACCGGTGCGCGAGTAGACCCGGGACTCACCGACGCTCTGCGCCATGTCGTTCAGGTACTTCGCGTCGATCGGGCTGCCGCCCACACCGAGCTTGTTCACGCTGTCGGCCGCGGCCTGCGCGGAGGTGAGGCCGGGGCTGTTGATGGCGAAGTACAGGTGCTGATCCAGGATCGACGCCGCGATGATCGCCATGACCGCCACGAACGACTCCATCAGCATGCCGCCGTAGCCGATCATGCGCGCCTGCGACTGCTTCTCCAGCAGCTTCGGCGTGGTGCCCGAGGACACCAGCGAGTGGAAGCCGGACAGCGCGCCACAGGCGATGGTGATGAACAGGAACGGGAACAGGCTGCCCGCGAAGGACGGACCGTTGCTGTTGGACGCGAACTGGGAGACCGCGGGGGCCTGCAGCACCGGCATGGTGACCAGCACGCCGATGGCGAGCAGGCCGATGGTGCCGATCTTCATGAAGGTGGACAGGTAGTCGCGCGGAGCCAGCAGCAGCCACACCGGCAGCACCGAGGCGATGAAGCCGTAGATGATCAGCATCCAGGCGATGGTGGTACCGGACAGCGTGAACAGGTCGCGGCCCCAACCGGATTGGGACACCGGATTGCCGAGCAGAATCGCCGCCAGCAGCAGCACGAAGCCGAACAGCGACACCTCGCCGACCTTGCCGGGCCGGAAGAAGCGCAGGTACAGGCCCATGAACAGGGCGATCGGGATGGTCATCGAAATGGAGAACACACCCCACGGGCTGCCGCCCTCGAGCGCGCCGGTGGTCGGATTCTTGGTCGCGGCAAGGGCATTCACCACGACGATGCCCAGCACCGCGAGCAGGATCATCATGATCACCAGCACCGCGATGATGGCCGCGACACCGCCGACCACGCCGAGCTCGTCGCGCGCCATCTGGCCCAGCGACCGGCCGCGGCGCTTCACCGAGGCCCACAGCACCAGGTAGTCCTGCACCGCACCGGCCAGCACCACGCCGACGATGATCCAGATGGTGCCGGGCAGATAGCCCATCTGCGCGGCCAGCACCGGGCCGACCAGCGGGCCGGCGCCCGCGATGGCGGCGAAGTGGTGGCCGAACAGGACCCGGCGGTCCATCGGCATGTAGTCCTTGCCGTTCTCCATCTCCTCGGCGGGAGTGGCGACGTCATCGCGCGGCTTGGTGATCCGGTATTCGATGAGCCGGGCGTAGAACTGGTACGCGAGTACGTAAGTGCAGAGGGCGGCGATGACGATCCACACCGCGTTCACGTTCTCGCCGCGCATGAAAGCGAGGATGGCCCAGGCGATTGCGCCGATCACGGCGATGACGAGAAAGATGCCCTTCTTCGCGGGCGTCATGGGCGTCCGGTCCACGACACCCACCGGAGGTAGGTCGGGATCCGTCCGGAGGTATTCGATGGTCGCCATGCGACAACTCTCCCTGCGGTACTGCGGCTTCTAACTGAAATGGTCACAACGTAGCCCAACCGACGTGCGAGTGAACCGGCTTCGACCGGCTGTTCACCTGCTGTCGTACCGCCAGGTGCGGGTGGCCCGGCGGACGCTAGGAACGGCGCGCGGGGGTGGTGCGGGCCAGTCTGGTTCCCGCGATTTCGCGTGTTTGCCGCACGTCGCAGGTTGCTCCCCGTATGCTGCCATGCTGGTTCGAGATCTGCGTCACTGTGGTCCTTTAGTTCGTTTAGTTCACGGAGATATATCTTTGGCGAGCGAATGGGCGGCCCGGCCCGGCGGAATGGATCGGCGTAGCCTGCTGCGCTCGGCTGCGCTGGCAGCGCTGCTGGCCGCGGGCGGCTGCGCGGGCGGGAACGACGACGCGGTCACCTTCTTCTTCCAGGCGCGGCCGGAGGAGGCCCGGGCGCGGCTGCGCATCATCGACGAATTCCACCGGCGGCGACCGGATATCAGGATCCGCACCGTCATGTCCGGGCCCGATCCCCTGCAGCAGATGCTCACCTACTGCGCGGGGGGTAAATGCCCGGACGTGCTGATGGCGTGGGAGCTGCTCTATGCCGGGCTCGCCGATCGGGGCGTGCTGGTGGATCTGCGCGAATTCCTGGACCGGGAGCCGGATTACGCCGCCCGGCTGCGCGCCGACGGGTACGCGACACTGCGCGACACCTTCGTCTGGGACGGCGGGCAGTACGCGCTGCCGGAGCAGTGGTCGGGAGTGTTTCTCTACTACAACCGGAAGCTGTTCGCCGAAGCCGGGATTCGCCCGCCCGCCCGCTGGTCCGAGGCCTGGACCTTCGCGGAGTTCCTGGCGGCCGCGCGGGCGCTCACCCGCCGCGACGCCGACGGGCGCACCGGGCAGTGGGGATTCGTGGACGCCTGGGTGCCCTACTTCTCGGCGGCCTGCTTCGGTATGAACAACGGCGTCGAATGGTTCAGTCCGCCGGTGCGGCCCACTAGCACCAATCTCGGTGATCCGCGGTTCGCCGCCGGGTTCCAGTTCTATGCCGACCTGGCCGTGCGGCACCGGGTCGCGCCCAGTGTCGGTGACCGGCAATCGGTTTCGGCGCAGGATCTGTTCCGCAGCGGGCGGGCCGCCATGCTCATGGGCGGGCACTGGCTGTACTCGGAGTTCACCGGGCACGACGACCTCGACTTCGACGTCACGGTGCTGCCGGTCGGGCCGGACGGGGGTCCGGGCGCGATCACCGATATCGGCAGCACCGGACTGGCCATCGCGGCGAGCAGTCCGCGGCGTGAACAGGCCTGGGAATTCGTGAAGTTCGCGACCGGGCCCGAGGGGCAGGCCATCATCGCGGAGTCTGGTCTGTTCGTGCCGGTCCTGCGATCGGCCATGCAGTCACCGGGATTCGCCGCGGCCCACCCGGCGCTGCGCAATCTCGAGGTCTTCACCGAGGGACCGGAGAATTCGCGTCCGCTGGCCGTGACGCCCGTGTGGGGCAAGGTGGAGGCGCTGCTCGAGCGCGGCTGCAATCGAGTGCTGCGGGGGGCGGCGACAGCGGACTCGCTGGGCGGGCAGACCAGCGCCGATATCGATCAGCTACTGCGGGCGGCGGTATGAGGGGTGGGCTGGAGCGGCGGCGGGCGCGCGCCGGAAGGCTGTTCGTGGCACCGAATCTGGCCGCCATCCTGGTGTTCATGCTCTTCCCGCTGGGGTTTTCGCTGTATCTGAGCTTCCACTCCTGGGATCTGTTCAGCCCGCCGCGATTCGTGGGTGTGGCGAACTATCGGCGGCTGTTCTCCCAGGACCCGCTGTTCTATATCGCCCTGCGGAATACGGCCGTGTTCACGATCCTGACGCTGGTGCCGACGGTGGCGGTCAGCCTCGCCGTCGCGGGGCTGCTGAATCGAAAACTGCACGGCGTCGGGGTGTTCCGGACCGTGGCGTTCCTGCCGCTGGTGGCATCGACCGTCGCCATGGCGGTGGTGTTCCGCTTCATCTTCGCCAGCGATGACGGACTCGCCAATATTCTGCTGGGCCGGCTCGGCCTCGGCCCGGTGCCGTGGCTGACCGATCCGCAGTGGGCCATGGTCTCGCTGAGCCTGGTGACGGTGTGGAAATCGGTGCCCTTCGCCACCGTCATCCTGCTCGCGGCCATGCAGGGCGTCCCCGAAAACCTGTACGAGGCAGCGAAAATCGACGGCGCGAGCGCCTGGCGTCGTTTCCGCTCGATCACCATCCCGCTGATCCGCGGCGCCCTGTCCTTCGTCCTGGTCATCACCGTCATCAACTCGGTTCAGGCCTTCGACCAGGCCTATGCCCTGACCGGTAGCAATGGCGGCCCCGAGACCGGCACCTATGTCCTGGGAATCATGCTGTTCCAGAACGCCTTCCGCTTCTACGAGGTCGGCTACGCCTGCGCCCTGGCCTGGGTGATCTTCGCAATCCTGCTGGCCTTCACCCTGATCCAGCAATGGCTGGCCCGCCGATCCGAGGCGGAGCTTTGAGCCGCGGCGGAGTGGTGCGGCGCTTGGTCGCCGGAGTGCTGACCTACCTGGCGCTGATCGTGGTGGCGTGGTGCGCGCTGACCCCGATCCTGTGGTCCGTCTCGGCCTCCCTGAAGTCCGACGGTGAGCTGACCGACGCGGCGCCGCTGCCGTCGCACCCCCAATGGTCCAATTACCGGGAGGCTTTCGACGCCATCCCGCTCGGCCGCATGCTGCTCAACACCGTCGTCTACGCCGCCTGCGTGACCGCCGGCCAGGTCTTCTTCTGCTCTCTGGCCGGATACGCCTTCGCCCGCCTGCGTTTCGCGGGCCGCGAGGTGCTGTTCGTGGGCTACCTGGCCACCCTCATGGTCCCGCTCACCGTCACCGTCATCCCGCAGTTCCTGCTCATGCGGGCCTTCGGCTGGATGGACACCCCCTGGGCGATGATCGTTCCCGGTCTCTTCGGGAGCGCCTTCGGCACGTACCTGATGCGCCAGTTCTTCCGCACCCTCCCCATCGAATTGGAGGAGGCGGCCATTCTCGACGGCTGCACCCCGTGGCAGACCTATTGGCGAGTCCTGTTGCCGCACACCAAACCGGCGGTCATGGTGCTGGCGGTCCTCACCTGGATCACCGTCTGGAACGACTTTCTCTGGCCCCTGATCATGATTCAACGCAACGACTACGCGACCGCCACCCTGGGTCTCGTCCGGCTCCAGGGGCAGTATTCGACCAACTGGCCGCTGCTCATGGCCGCAGCCACGGTCATCCTGCTGCCACTGCTGCTGCTCTATGCGCTCGCCCAGCGCGCCTTCGTCCGCGGCATCGCCCTCTCCGGCCTGGGCGGCCGCTGACACGCAGGACCGGTACCCGGTCGGGCATGCGCCGTGCGCACGCCCGACCTACCGGCTAGCCGACCCGGGCCGCTTCGCGGCTGAGGATGCGTTCGCGTTGTTCTTCGAACCGGATGACGTCACGACCGAGTTTCTCGAGGTACTGGTCGAGTATTTCGCGACTGCGTTCGCCACGCGCGGTGAAATCGGTGCGCTTGAAGACGTTCCAGGTGCGCAGGACCGGCAACAGGACCTCGTCCAGATGCTGGCGCAGATCGTAGATCCCGTGCTTGACCATCAAGACGCCGTTGCGACGCCAGTTCGGCATGCCGGTGCCGGGCATGGCGAAGGTCATCACGATCTTGGTCACCGACTCCATCGCCTGGTCGGGCGCGACGTCGAAGGCGGCACCGGTGATATTGCGATAGAACATCATGTGCAGGTTCTCGTCGGCCGCGATACGTTGCAGCATCCGATCGGCGATCGGGTCGTCGCAGACCCGTCCGGTGCTGCGATGACTGACCCGGGTGGCCAACTCCTGGAAGGTCACGTAGGCGACCTGATCGAGGACGCCGCCGAAGCCATCCGGTGCGTGGACGCCGCGGGTCAGGTGCACCATCCGGTCGTTCTCCAGCGCGACGGGGTCGACAGCGCGGGTGCACACCAGGTAGTCCCGCATGGCGATCGCGTGGCGGTTCTCCTCGGCGGTCCAGCGGCCGACCCAGGTGCCCCACGCGCCGTCCCGGGAGAAGTTCTCGGCGATCACCCGGTGGTAGGAGGGCAGGTTGTCCTCGGTCAGCAGGTTCGTGATCATCGCGACCCTGGCGACCTGGGAGAGCCGTGACTGCTCGGGCTCCCAATCGTCGCCACCCATGGCCGCGAAGTTGCGGCCCTCGCTCCAGGGCACATAGTCGTGCGGGCACCAGTCCTTCGCCGTGGACAGATGCCGGTCGATATTGGCCGCGACAACCGGCTCCAATTCCGTCAGTAGCTCGATTTGCGTCAAGTCCCTAGCCATACAGCGCCTTTCGGATTCGGTGGAAAAAACCACGGAACATACCGCTGTTCATGCATCACTGACTGCGCGGCATCGCCGCGCCTATACCCTAGACGGACGCGATGGGATTGGGGCGTATCCGGCCCCACCAGTCGAACCGCCGAGACGGATTTGCCGCATTTATGACGATGATCATGATCGTCCGCCTTCTTCCCGGGCTCGCTGGGCACCCTCGGCACCATGCTGGGCTTCGCGATCTCGTTCGTGCTGCGCCCGCTGGGCGGCATGGTGTGGGGTCCGCTGGGTGACCGCATCGGCCGCAAGGCGCGAACTGCCCTCCCTCGGTGCGGAAGGTTGACGGCACGCCGGTGTGGGTAAAGAACCCAGCATCCGTCGTTGTCGACCACTGGGGGAAATGTGCCCGAACCTGACGGTCAATTCTCTGAAATCTCCACCACCGCTCCGACATTCGTGTTCGTCCACGGCTTGACGAGCAACAGTTTCTTCTGGACGCCTGTGGTGCGCGAACTGGCATTGCTCGGACACCGCAGCCTGCCCGTGGATCTGCCCGGCCACGGGCTCGACGCCTCGATACCGCTGTCGTATCAGGCGCAGGACATTGCCGCATTCACCACCGCGCCGTCGCCGATGGCCGCAATCACCGTGCAGGACAATGTCACCCACGTCATCGACGCGGTGCGGCAGGTGCGGCGGCACGGCCCGGTGATCCTGGTCGGCCACAGCCTCGGCGGCATCACGATCGGTCTGGTCGGCAATGCCATACCCGAAGCCATTCACCGCATCGTCTACCTGTCCGCCTTCTGCCCGTCCACCCCGGACGCGCCCAGCGCCATGGCGCTGAGCCAGACTCCCGAAGCCTTGAAGGACGTCCCGATCCCGAATCCGGACCATTCGCTCTTTCTGGGAATGGAGCCGGTATCCCGCGGCCTCATCCGATTCAACCTGCGTTCGGCCGATCCCGAAGCGCTCGAGGATTTCCGGGTGACCAATATGCCCGAGGCCACGCTCGAGCAGATGCTCCTGGTACTCAACTTCGGAATGCAGCCCGAGGACGGGGCACAAACCAATTTCGCCGACGCCCGGGTCGAGGCCCACACCTGGGGACGAATTCCCCACAGCTACATACGTCTCACCCGGGACAATGTCATCTCCGCGGCGCTGGCCGCGAAAATGATCGACGACGCCGACCGCCTCACCCCGGACAATCCCTTCGATGTGCACAGCCTCGAGGCCGGGCATGCCGGTGTCATGTTCCGGGCTCGCGAGCTGGCGGCCATCCTCGATCAGCTCGCCTGAACCGACGATCAAGGCCGCCAACTGGTTTCGTCCGTGCCGGGCCGCGGCGGACCGACCGAGGCTAACGACTCGGCTCAGAGAGCCGGGTCGCCGGTACTCCGGCGTCGCTGAGCAGTAGTGCGGCGACGGCCTCCAATCCGCATGGAGACAGCGTTCGACACTGCGAACCGGGTGGTGGTGTAGGTGGCTCGGCGCGGCGGCTACGGGTCAGCTACCGGGCGCTGAATAATGCTGCGGATGAGAGCGATCCGGTGGAATCGTCGGTCGGTATTGGCTTCGATGGCCGTGCTGTCGGTTGGGGCTGGGCTCGGCGGGCGAACCGCGATCGCACGGGCGGCGGCGACCACGCGGTACACGATGACCGCGTTCACCAATAGCAGCGATACCGACCTGTATGTCTATGAATCCGAGGACGCGGCGAACTTCACGTTGTTGCGGGCCGGCGCCTACCGCCCGGCGGCCGGGCTGGTGCGGGATCCCAGTTTGCTCCGGCATTCCGACGAGGCGTACTACATCGCGTACACCACTGCCGGAGACGGCCACACCATTGGATTCGCCCGGAGCACCGACCGGCTCACCTGGACTCACCTGTCGGATTACCCGGTCCCGGTGCCGGGAGCCGAAGCTGCCTGGGCGCCCACATGGTTCGACCTCATTCCCGGATATGTCGGAGTGCTCGTCTCCATCTCGCAGGGGTACGGCTTCCGGCCCTATCTGATCGTCACGGCCGATCCGGCGCGGCCGGTGTGGAGCCCGCCGATTCCGCTCGCGGGGATCGGGCCGCAGCGGCCGGGGCACCTCGGCTACATCGACACTGCCGTCGTGGCGCGCGACGGCAACTATTACGCCTTCACGAAGAACGAATCGAGCAAGTACATCGAGCTTGCGGTCGCGACTACGCCGCTGGGGCCGTACCGGTTCATCGGCACCGGCGACTGGGCCGGTTGGGGTGCACCGCGGGAGGGTCACTGTGTGATCGAACTACCCGACGGAGGGCACCGGATCTACTTCGACGCCTACACCGAGAAGAAGTACTTCTACAGCGACAGCCACGACGGATTCCGCACCTGGACCGCACCCGTCGAGCTGCCAGGAGTGTCCGGAACCGTCCGCCACGTCACGGTCCTGCCCGAACCTGCCGGCACCCAGTAGTGCCACCAATGCTGGTAGTCTCGGATATCCGAAGTGGAGTTCCTGGATGTCTGGAGGCGTCTCATGGCCGGTTCGAAGACCCCGATCGAGATCGATGAGGAAGCTCTAGCCATCGCTGCCGAGGTCCTGGGTACCAAGACCAAGAAAGATACGGTCAACGCTGCGCTCCGCGAGGTCGGACAGCGGCTGGTTCGTATCCGAGCCCTCGCCAGGCTCGGAGAGATGGCCGATCGCGGTGACTTCGACGAGTTCCTCGACAACAAGGCGGCCTACCGCAAGTGACCCCTGCCCTCTATCTCATCGATACATCGGGCCTCTTCCGAATCCTGCAGGACAAGCTCCGTCAAGCATGGATGGATCAGCTGACGGCGGGCGTCATCGCAACCTGTCCGGCTGTCGAACTCGAGTTTCTCTACTCGGCACGCTCATTGGCGGACAGGCTCGAGAAGCAACGCCTGCTCCGGGACTTGTTCGGTTGGGTAGCCATGCCGGATCGCGTATACGAGCGTGCTGAAACCGTTCAACAGCTGATGACCGAGCAGGGAATCCATCGGTCGGCAGGACCGGTCGATCTGCTCATCGCCGCGACTGCCGAGCATCATCGGCTCACGATGCTGTGCGACGATCGCGACTTCAGGTCCATCGCGCGGATTACCGGCCAGCCAGTCGTTTTCGTCACCGAACCACCGTCCTAGCTCGCCGCACGATCTCATCGCGAAGCGATAGTTACAGAGTCCTGTCCGCGATCACGGGGTGGCGGCCGCGTAGCGGTGGGCGAGGGTGCGGATGTGGGTGACGAGTTCGGGTGGGTCGGTGACGCGGAAATCCATCATCAGCATGCTGAGGTAGATGGCGATGGTTTCCAGGCGGTCGGCTCCGGTCAGCAGGAGGCAGGAGGTGTCGTCGAGGGGTTCGACGACGCCGACTGTGGGGTTGATGCGGGCTATGACGGTTTCGGCGGGGGCCAGGACGGTGACGCGGGCGTGGACTTGCCAACCGGTGGAGGCTATTTCGCGCAGAACGAAGGCGACGAGGTCGGAGTCGGGGAGTGGGCGTGGGGCGAAATGGCGTGTGCCGACGAGGATTTTGGTGATCGACGCCACCGGGAGTGCTTGCCAGGAGTGGGATTCGAGACTGTAGGCGACCAGGTACCAGCGGCGTTGCCAGCTGATCAACCGGTAGGGCTCGAGTTCGGTGGCGTCGGCGCGCAGGGTGGTGCTGGCGCGGATGGCGGTGGCGAGGGTGGCGAGGGTTTCGGCGGAGACGGGGGCTTCGGGTTCCCGGGAGCCGGTGACGGCGGGGCCGATGTCGGTGACGGAACGCAGTGCGGTGACCTTGCGTTGCAGGCGTTTCGGGAGGATCCGGTCCATTTTCGCCTGGGCGCGTTCGAGATTGGCGTGGATGTCGGCGATGCCGGTGCTGCCGTCGGCGGCCACATTCATGGCGACGGCCACGGCGACGGCCTCGTCGTCGTCGAGCAGCAGCGGGGGCATGGTGGCGCCCTGGCCGAGGCGGTAGCCGCCGACCGGGCCGCGGGCGGCGTGCACCGGATAGCCGAGTTCGCGCAGGCGCGCGATGTCCTGGCGGAGGGTGCGGTCGGTCACGGAGAGTCGTTCGGCCAGTTCACGGCCGGTGAGGGTGCGCTCCTGGAGCAGGGACAGCAGGCGCAGCAAACGGGTTGTGGTGGAGGTCACATGAAACCCCTTCGTCCGGCCAGATGATTAGGAAGAAAACCAGCCTAATCGGGTCATACCTTTGTCTCAACGGATCGAAACGACCTGAGAGGCAAGAACAATGAGCGCCAACCCGCAGACCGGCAACTCGCCCGCCACCGTCCTCGCCCCGGCCTGGCGCGAGGTCCTCGCGGCGTCGCACCGCGCGCTCGCCGAGGTCGTGGCCGGTGTGGGCGCGGACCAGTGGGACAACCCCACCCCGTGCTCGGAATGGACTGTGACGCAGGTGGTTCAGCACGCGGCCGGTGATCAGCTGGCCTACGCCAAGTTCCTCGGCATCGGTGCCGGCCCGGCCGGCAACCCGTTCGAGCCCTCCGGCCACATCGACGGTAGCGCGGTCGAATTGGTCTCCGCCGCAATCGAACCCACCGCCATCGCCTGGGCCACCGTCACCGACGGCACCGAGACCGTGCCCACCCCGCTCCCGCACGGCGAGCTCCCCACCCCGGTAGCCGCGGTCATGTGCGCGCTCGACGCCGCGGTGCACGCCTGGGACATCGCCATCGGCACCGGGCAGCCCTCGCCGCTCACCGACGAACTGGCCGGGCACCTGCTCACCGCCGCCCGCGGCCTCGTCGAGCCGCTGCGCGACTACGGCGTCTTCGCGCCCGTCGTCACCGAACTGCCCGCCACCGGCACCCCGGTGGCCGACGAACTGCTGGCCTACCTCGGCCGCAACCCGCGGGCCTGACGAGCCGGCCCCGGACCTGCGGTGACGGAGCGGGCCGCCGGTCCGGGTAGACTCCCACTCTCGTGAGTCTCACCCTCGGAATCGTCGGCCTGCCCAACGTCGGAAAGTCGACGTTGTTCAACGCTCTGACGCGCAATGACGTGCTGGCCGCGAACTACCCGTTCGCCACCATCGAGCCGAATGTCGGTGTGGTGCCGCTGCCGGACCCGAGGTTGAACACGCTGGCCGGCATCTTCGGCTCCGAGCGCCTCGTCCCCGCGGTGGTGTCGTTCGTCGATATCGCGGGCATCGTGAAGGGCGCCTCCGAGGGTGCGGGCCTGGGCAACAAGTTCCTCGCCAATATCCGTGAGGCCGATGCCATCTGCCAGGTGGTGCGCGTCTTCGCCGACGACGACGTGATCCACGTCGACGGCAAGGTGGACCCGCTGTCCGACATCGAGGTGATCGAGACCGAGCTCATCCTGGCCGACCTGCAGACCCTCGAGAAGGCCGTGGTCCGTCTCGACAAGGAAGCCAAGGTCAAGAAGGACCGCAAGCCGGTCGCCGACACCGCCAAGCAGGCGCAGGAGATCCTCAACAGCGGCAAGACCCTGTTTGCCGCGCGCGACCAGCTGGACACCGAGCTGCTGAAGGAACTCTCGCTGCTCACCATCAAGCCGTTCCTCTATGTCTTCAACGCCGACGAGTCGATCCTCACCGACGAGGACAAGAAGGCCGAGCTGAAGGCCGCCGTCGCCCCCGCCGACGCGGTGTTCCTGGACGCCAAGGTCGAGGCCGAGCTGCTCGAGCTGGACGAGGAATCCGCCCTCGAACTGCTGGAGTCCATCGGCCAGACCGAGCCGGGCCTGCACGCCCTGGCCCGCGCCGGCTTCCACACCCTGGGCCTGCAGACCTACCTCACCGCCGGTCCCAAGGAAGCCCGCGCCTGGACCATCCACCAGGGCGACACCGCCCCCAAGGCCGCCGGCGTCATCCACACCGACTTCGAACGCGGCTTCATCAAGGCCGAGATCGTCGCCTTCACCGACCTCGTCGAGGCCGGCTCCATGGCCGCCGCCAAGTCCGCCGGCAAGGTCCGCATGGAAGGCAAGGACTACGTCATGGCCGACGGCGACGTCGTCGAATTCAGATTCAACGTCTGAACCTCTGCGAAGAATTAGGGCAGCGGGTGTATCGCTGCTGGTAGAGATTGTGCTGAGCCCTCATTCGGTGATCCGGGTGGGGGCTCTGTCGTTTTCGCCTGCACCGTGCGCTGGCCAGTTCGGTCCGCGCGGTATGCGGCTTCTTGGAAAATGGTGGGCAGGGTCGGGTCCCGGCCAGGACTCGGTCCAGGTGCCCGGCGGGATGCTCTCCTATGCGGCTGCCCGCCAGCTGGATCGGTGTGGCTCACTCATGGCTTGCCGTCCCGCCGGGACACCGTGCGGGAGTGGCTGAAAGGGGGGCATGCCCTGGCTCGAAGAAGCGGTGCCCTCCCCGTGCACGCACGCCACGAACCAGCCTCGGAGGGCAAGGCGATGACCGTCATCATCGGCATGGATCCACACAAACGCTCGGCCACCATCGAAATCATCGACCAAACCGGGCACGTACCGACCGGCGGCAGTGTCTTTGTTCGGGTGTGTCGCTGGCGGGTGGGGATGGGTACGCCGGACAGGAATTGGGGTAGGTGTTGCCGGGTGAGTTCAGCGACAACGTCATGTTGGTGATGCCATGTGGCCCAGACAGATTGGGCCCAGTCCTGGATGGCGTCGGCGTGGCCGTCGATGGAATCGTGCATCAGGCCGCGTTCGGCGACGTCGGACGGTCATGTCCCAGGGGCGGGTGGGTGCGGGGAAGGAGGGCCAGCTGAGGTCGGGTTTGCCCATGGCGCCGTGGGCGGCGCGGACTTCGTCGCTGCTGCGTCCTTGTTCGAGGGCGAGGTAGAGCCCGACGAGGGAGAAGGCGCGCCGGATCGGTCGGGGATCGGTGTCGTCCTCGCGGGTGTGCTGAGCGCCGCATGTGTCGACGGTGAGCTGATGCAGGCGACCCAGCGGCGTGTCGTTGAGGGCGAATCCGGTGACCTCGTTGTAGACCGGCCAGCATGCCAGGGATGCCTTCACCTGTGGTGTGGGTAGGGCTCCGGTTTCGGTCGGCATCGACAAACCGCATCCTGGGCATGACGTCCAGTCGTCGATGTCGCCGATCTTCACCGGAGAATCGTGTCCGTGACAAGCGATTTCATGTCCGATGCGAGCAGCTCACCGCCCACCCATTCGTGAATGCTCGGGGAGGGTTACCAGTTCGCCACGCCGGTTTGGACGGCCTGGACGGTGAGCGTGTTCAGGGGTTGGCTGCAGGTGGTTCCCGGCAGGTCGAGGAAGAAGGACGGTTTGTTGTCGGGCGGGTAGATTCGCAGGCCCTTTTCGGGGACCGGTTTGCAGTCGGCGGTCGAGTAGGCGCCCTGCCCGTTGAGCGAAGTGACCTTGGCCGAGGCCTGAGTGCCGGGGTCCAGTCGCACGACAGCGACGGGGGCGGCGGTGCTGCTGTGGTCGCGGTCGGCGGGTTTGCCGATCGGGTCGCCGTCGGGACCGTCGGTGAAGGAGACGCCCGGGTAGCCCTGCATGGTGCACGGCGTGGAGCTGGTGTTGGTGAACACGAGCGCGAAGTAGGAGTGCATGGCGGCCGCGCCGCCCTTGCCGCCGATTTTCACGCTCAGCTGATCGGTGCGGCATTCGGCGATATCCGCTGCCCCACTGGATGGTTCGGTCGTCGGCGCGGACCGGTCGTTTCCGCCGCCTGTCGGCGCCGAGGGCCCGTGGTCCGTCGTGGTGGGCTGCGGGCCTCCCGTCTGGCCGGATTGCACCGTGACCGAGCCGCACCCTGCCACCGCGACCACAGACACGGCGATGAGGCCCACCATCCGAAGGTTCCTGCTTTGCATGATCAAACTCCCTTCCCGCCGATGCATATCCGCTGCAATAGAACTCGTTGCAGTCGCAGGGTGCCCGCGCCGACCCGCCGCATCCGCGGATCGGCGAGAGCGGCTGCCTACGATCGGCACCCCTTCAACTGCACCGCCACGTCATGCGGGACTCCGAAGGTCGTGCAGTCGATCGCACTGCCGACAGTGATGTAGCGCCAGGTTCCCGTCGACGTCGCTCGGAACAGGTATCCCGAGGGCTGGGGGTTGGCAGTGGTCTGTTTCGACCACGCCATCGCCCAGCCCTGGACGCACTGCGGCTGTTTGAACTCGAGCGGACCGGTCGAGGCATGAGAGTTCACAGCCGTCTGTTGCAGGATCGCGGGGGTCACGCTGTCGCATGCCGTCGCACCCGAATCCGCCACCGGAGCCTTCTGGGTCGTGGTTTCCTGAGTGATGGGGCTCTCGCCGCCCGGCTGCACCTGACCAGCCGGTTCGGTGGTCGGCGCGGCGCTGCCGACGGCGGGCTGGGTGACACCCGCGGTCGTCGTGAGCGATCCGGCGGCCTTCGAGCTTTCCTGGCAGCCGCTGACACTCAGCACCGCCGCGATCAGCACGACCGTCGAAATAGCTACTCTCACTGTGCGTTTCCCCTGTACTTCGAAAACATCAAGATCGACAACTGGATCGCCGCCACTGCCGGGGTCGTTAACGCTCGCAGCCGGGATCTTGGGGGCGAGCTGGCTCTACCTGAGCTCGACAGCTGTGATCATGTAGCGGGCCAGTTCTTCCGGGTCCTCGCCGCCGAGTTCGGAGTGGGCGAGCGTGCCGGCATGCCATAGTGCGGCGAAGCCGTGAACCAGAGACCAGGCGGCGAGCTGCGCTGCCTTCATGTCGGCCACGGGGGTGTCCAGTTCGGCTACGCCGGTGCGCAATTCACGGCCCGAACCCTCATTGGCGGCGATCAGGCGTTCGTCATCCATGTCGAGTAGCTCGCGACGGAACATGACATCGAAATGACCGGGGTGGCTGCGTGCGAAGCGGATGTAGGCGACTGCCATCTCTCGGAAATCGCCTGCGGCGGAGTGAAGTTCATGCTCGAGCAAGCCGTAGCCCTCGATAGCGAGTTCGGTGAACAAGCCCTGGCGGTTGCCGAAATGATGAGCTGGGGCTGCATGGGAGACTCCTGCACGCTGAGCCAGGGCCCGCAGTGAAATCGAGTCGACCCCTTCGGCCGCTACCTGTTCGGCAGCGGCCTTGAGCAGCGTGGCCTTCAGATCTCCGTGATGGTAGGCGCTCCTGGGCATGCCTCGATGATCGATCACAATCTTGCCGTTGACAAGTTTGGCCACCCTTCCTAATCTAGCCACTGTCAAGTTAGCGTCTCGACCAGCTTCAGGAGCTCCCAATGGCGCCGATCATTACATTCGTCATCGTCGCAATCGTGACTCGGACCGTCGGCTGGCTGGGCTTCGCGGACTGGCTTGACTCGTGGCCGCATGCTGCAAGAATCGGCCTCGCCGCCATGTTCCTTCTCAGTGCCAGTGCCCACTTCCTGCAGCCGCGTCGCCGCGCTCTGATCGCCATGGTTCCTCCGCTGTTCCGCGATGCAGCAGCCATGGTGTCATTGACTGGATTACTCGAAATCGGCGGTGCGGTAGGCCTTTTGATTCCGTACTTCGCGCCGGTGGCCGCGATCGCCCTGGCGGTGCTGCTGGTCGTGATGTTCCCCGCCAACGTGCGTGCCGCGCGGACAGGCGAAGGGATTCATACGATGCCGTTGCCGGTCCGCTCACTGGTGCAGGCCGTATTCGTCGGTGCCTGCGTGCTCGCGGTCTTCTGACCGCGAAGCGTGCCGGCTGATCGGGGCTCGATTGGCCGCAGCCGCTGTTACCGCCTGGGAATCCAAACCCAGGCGGTTGGGGTCCCGGTGCGGTCACCCCTTAACCTACGCAGCCTCGGTGTGGCCCCAAAATGGCCCCAACTTCGACGACGCGGTCACAGCGGGCGGAAGGTCTTGGCCCGCTCGAAATCCAGTGCTTCGTTCATGATTTCGCCGAGCACGGTGCGGGCGGTGGCCACCTGTTCGGCGCCGATGCGTCCGGCGAGCCGACGCTCGTAGTCGGCGTGGAACTCGCGGACGATGCGAAGCATGTCATCCCCGCGCGGGGAGAGGTGCAGCCGTTTGGCGCGCTTGTCGGCCGGGTCGGGGCGGCGCTCCACATACCCGTGCCGGACCATCTCGTCGACGACCTTGGCCGCGCCCTGGGCGGTGATTCCGAGCTGTTCACCCAGTTGGCTTGCGGTGCAGGGGGAGTCGGTGAGCGCGCGCAGGACGTACCCGTAGGACGCGCCGAGGACCACATGACCGTGCTCGGCGAGGTGGGCGTGCAGTTGCTGCACGAACGACTGATAGGCCTGGCCCAGTAGTACGCCGAAATCCATGTGTTGACGCTCCTTTCGCGAAGACATATATTCAACTGTAGTTGAACACCTTGGTTGAACATGTAGGAGGCATCATGCCACTCATCAAATCCGCCGACGCCCCCACCTTCGAAGCTCCCCTCATCACCGCGACGGGTCTGGCCGCACCCAGCCGTGGCTCCGAGGAGAACAGCGTCTGGCGCTTCACCATGCACCCCGGCAACCCCGGTCACGCGCACACCGTGTCCCGCGAGGAGATCTTCGTCGCGCTCGCCGGAACTGCCCGCGTCGAGATGGACGGCGAGACATACGATTTCCACGCCGGCGACGCGTTGGTGATCCCGGCGAACACCGTTTTCAAGGTCTCGGTCCCCGGCGACGAGCCCTTCGAGGCCGTGGCCATCCTCCCCGTCGGCGCCTACGCCCAGGCCCCCGGAGGCGATCGCGTCAGCCCGCCCTGGGCGCAATAACCCACCACCTCAACCGATTTCACGCGCATTCGGGAGCACCAGCCATGCCCTTGATCACCGGCGCTGCCGCGCACCGTCGAGGATGGGTGGCGGTTGGGAGCAACCCGATTCTGGTCGTACCCGACGAGTTACCCCGAATGTCGCGAAATCCGTTGGCCTTTCAGGCCGGTGGTGTGACGGGGCGTGTCAGAACTCACCTTGCTGAGCACGCCCTGGCCGTCACCAATATCAACGATGTACCAGATCATGGGTACAGAGAGCGGGACAATCAGATGCCGTACTTCGAAACCCCCACCGACGGAACCCGGCTCGCTTACGAGGACTACGGCACCGGCACACCGATCGTCTTCGTCTCCAGCTGGGTGCTCAACGCCGACATGTGGGAATACCAGGTCCCGTTCTTCCTCGATCACGGCTTCCGCTGCATCATGCTCGACCGGCGCGGTCACGGTCGCTCCGACCGCCCGTCGTCGGGATACGACATCAATACGCGCGCCGATGATCTCGCCGGATTGCTCGAGCTTCTCGACCTGACCGACATCACCCTGGTCGCACACTCCGCCGGTGGCGGGGAGGTGTCTCGCTACCTCACTCGGCACGGTCAGGACCGGGTTTCCCGCGTCGCCTTCCTCGCCGCGACACTGCCCTACCTGCGCCTCACCGACGACAACCCCGAAGGTCTGCCCGACGCCATCAACGAGGCCGACATCGCCCAGCTGACCACCGACCGCCCGAAGTGGTTCGCCGACCGCGCGCAGGGCTACTTCGCTACCCACATGAATGCGGACGTGTCACCTGCCCTGGTGGACAATGAGATTCGGCGCTGCCTGTCTGCCTCGCCCTACGCCACCAGCGCTGTGCGGCGGGAGCTGTTCAACACCGATCACCGAGCCGACGTCACCGCAATCACCGTGCCCGCGCTGGTCATCCACGGCGTAGCCGACCAGTCCGTGCCGATCGAGGCATCCAGTCGGCGGACTGCGAAGCTCATCCCCGACTGCGTGTACAAGGAGTACCCGACTGCGGGACATGGGATCTACGCAACGCACGCGGCCCAGTTCAACGCTGATCTGCTCGACTTCATCAAGAGCAGCTGACCAGCCACGCACCGCCGTCAGGTCTGCCCGCATATCGCAGAGGGGTCCGGCGGCGTTCTTGTTCATCGGCTCGACGTACCCGCCGCCTCCACCTGTCGATAGCTGATTCGCGACACCCGCGCCTCATGTCGCGGCACGTCCTCATTACCGCCGTCGAACCCATACTGAACTTCGTTGGATCTTCGGCGATTACTGCAACTGCCGTCAATTGCTGCGGATGCGAACTCGCGACTGCCTCTCCGCCAGCCGTGCTTCGGAGGCGAAGGTGCTCGCGGCCAACGGAACCCGGCAACTTCACCAGTCCGGAAACCCATGAAACCACCAGCAGCCCAACACCGTTGCCGATTCCACCCAACCAGCATCAGAACAACCAGACCGCTGTGAGGAGCCAAGTTGGTCTCCGAGCAAGGAGCGCTGCACGGTCATCGTCATGCAACGGTGTGTTCGGTCGGCCTCGAATCGATACCGCCACCTGAAGGTCGCCTGCCCCGCGCCGGCCGGTTCGGTCAGCGCGGTATGCGGCATTTGAGTGCGTTCGCTTGACCGGGTTCCGGGCCCGCCGAAATCCAACGAAGTTCGGCGATTACCACCGGAATCTCATGTGGCCGGCAGCCTGGCCTTGCTCGGCGGCACAGGGGGTTTGGTACGGACGGCTGCGGAGCAATGCTCACCTGGGCCGAGTCTCTTTCACTCTTCGTGAGGAGCCGGCCGCAGTATCCGAAGTGCGGACGACAGGACTGCGTCAGCGTGATCGGTGATCGGGTACCCATGCGAGCAGCAGCCGGAGCGGGTCGGCGAGAATTTCGGGAGCGAGAGCGGGTAGTCGGCCGCTGTTCTGGGCGCGTTGGATCCGCGCGATGGTCTGCGTTCGGGTGGGGAGGTAGATTCGTTCGTGCACATCTGCATCGGGACGGGGTCGTCCGCGAATGATGCTGCCCTGCAATGGATCGGTCAGAATCGCCGCCACTCGGTGCATCCACGTCCGCGGATCACCCAGATCGTCGTCGGTATCGGGGAAGGCGATGTCGCGACGGGCAGCTGCCTGGCAAGGTAGGCAGCTTGTTCGGACAACTTTCGGGCTGCAGGCCGTCGTAGCCATCCTCATTACCTCGCACGTAATCGCTTCTCACAGTGGGGTCCTGCAGGCTCGTCCCAGGATCACCGAGATCCACCGCTCCAGCAGGAAGGCCCTCCCATGCCGTACCTCACCGTCGCAGCAGACGTGAACCTTTTCTACAAGGACTGGGGCACAGGCACTCCAGTGGTCTTCCTGCACAGCTGGTCGCTCAGCTCAGCCATGTGGCAGTACGAGATGGTCCGTCTGGCCGAGGCAGGGCTGCGGACTGTCGCCTACGACCGCCGCGGCCACGGCCGCTCCGAACAGCCCTGGGGCGGATACGATTTCGACACGCTCGCCGACGATCTGCAGGCGGTACTGGAGCAACTGGACCTGCACGAGGTCACCCTGGTCGGGCACTCCACCGGCACCGCCGAAATCGTGCGCTATCTGGCACGTCACGGTTCCGAGCGGGTCGCCCGCATCGCACTGGTCTCCTCAGCGCTGCCATACATGACGAAGACCGAGGACAACCCGCTCGGCGTGGAGCCCGAAAGCTTCGATGCCCTGCGCACCATGTGGCGCAGCGATATCCCTGGCTGGATCCGCGCCGTCTCCGAACCCTTCTTCGGCGTTGGACTGCCCGAGAACACCATCTCCCAGGAGCTGATCGATTGGACAGTGGCTGACGCCAATGCGGTGGCCACCAATGCCATGCTGGATCTGAGCCACAGCGTCACCGAGACCGACCACCGCGACGATCTGCGCGCCATCGACGTGCCCGCACTGGTCGTGCACGGCGCCGACGATCCCTTCAACCCGCTGAACCTGTGCGGGCAACTGACCGCCGAGCTCATTCCGGGCAGCGAGCTGAAGGTGTACGAGAACGCCTCCCACGGACTACACCTGACCCATATGGACCAGCTCAGCACCGACCTGCTCGAGTTCATCAAGAAGTAGCCACCCGCCCGGCCTGCCAGGGTGCGGCGTTCCTCCCACCAAGAGGGAAACAGCGACTGTCGCGTACGCGGCGCCGACCGGGCGGGCGGCCCAGACTCGGTGCCGCCCAGCACTGTTCTCCGAGATCGACATCCCGGAACCGACGTTTCCGGTCCAGATCTCTCATCGCGTGTACGGACCCACCATCGTTTGCGAGACGCGCTGATTCCGTTGGGACTCCGGACGCAAGTCTCATCCGGAACGTCCCTGGCAGACTCGCTCATCGAGCCCGCACTCGAGTTCGTTGAAGCGATCGAGGCGATGCGGCCCGAGGGGCGGTCTCGATGCGGTGCTGGCGGCGGTTCGGGACCGATCGGCGAGTCGCGTACACAAGTTATTCGGCTTCGGAACGTGAGTCGAGCTTTGAACAGGGCGTTCGATGTGCAGATAGTGGATGTCAAGAGGGTCGAGTTCCGAAGCGGATCGGCCTCTGCGAAGAAGTAGGCCGCCTGATCGATCGCTGCTGGTAGAGACTCTGCTGAGCCCCATCTGGGTATCCGGGGGGCTCAGTCGTTTTGCTGTCCGGCCTTGCGATGACCGCCTGAACTCGCGGGCATGTGCGGATGTTGGCGCGGCGGCTGCCATACTCCGGCATCGCCGACGAGGACATCACCTGCTGCGATTTCCGATTCGTGAAGCTCGGTGGTTTCGCGGCCAGTCGTGGGCCGTCAGCGACTTCGTATGTCTCGTCTCCAATGAGCCGGCGGCGTGCTGTAGCGGTTTTTGAACGCGCGGCTGAATGCTGCCTCCGATGAGTAGCCGACTCTCTCCGCGATGAGCGGGATCGAAAGGGAGGTGTCGCGGAGCAGGTCGGTGGCCGCGTCCAGGCGTACGTGCGCGAGATAGGTGGCCGGCGGCGTTCCGACGCGAGCGGTGAACCGCGCAGCGAACGCCGACCGGGAAAGGTTGGACACTCGGGCCAGTTCCTCGACTGTCCAATCGTGGCCGGGGTCTCGGTGGATGGCACTCAAGGACCTGCCGAGCTCCGGGTCGAATGCACCGGTCAGCCAGGTCGGTTCGGTGTCCTTGCCGCCGGCCCAGGCGCGCATGATCTGGATGAACATCAGATCGAGGATGCGGGAGATCATGACCGCTGATCCTTGCGAGGGTGATTGCATCTCGATTACGAGCATCCGGCGGGCGACTTCGAGCCCTTCGGGCGCTGGGGCGCCGGCGCCGCCGAGGATGATCACGGACGGCAGGCTCCCGAACAGGTGGCTCGCCTGCGGGGCGCCGATATTGAATGTTCCGCAGAGCCAACGGGCCGGCTCGGGGGTGGCGTTCTCGGCGGCGCCGGCGTGCGCGATCGCCTGCGTGTGCTTGGTTGCGTTGCTGAGGTGGTGGGAGTCGCCGCGGGGGAGCAGGACGACATCGCCGGGGCGTACGTGCTCGACGTGTGGGTGTCCGACGACCCGAAGTTCGAGTTCGCCCTCTTCGATGATGTGCAGGCTGCCGAAATCGGCGAAGCCGATCGAGAAAGTCGGCGGCGGAGCGTACGCGGCGATCCGTTCTCCACTCAGGCGGACGCTCCGGAGCAGCTCTGAGAGCAAGTCGTCCGATCGACTGTCCGCGTCGAGACTCAGCGCGGCGTCCTCGAGCGCCGGCGGGCTGGCACGCTTCTGCGGCGATCCGAGCGAATCGGCGTGCGCCGCTGGACGATTGGCAAGATTTCCTGGCGGAGCGGTCATGGTCGCTACCTATTCCTCCAATTACTGTCGACAACCGTGAGCGGGTGCGCTCGCTGGTATCAAACCGGAGATTCAACCGAGAGGTCAGCCATGACGGAGCAAGGCAATCCCACCAGGATCAGCTTTGTCTATTCCAACCCCACCGACCCGGACGCCTTCGAGGCGGCTTATCCCGAGCAGCTCACGCTGGCGCGCAAGCTCCCCGGCCTGACTCGGCTGCAGACGTCGAAGGTCTGGCCCAAGGAAGACGGCAGCCCGACCCCGGCGTATCGAATGCTGGACCTGTACTTCGCCGACTACGCGGCAGCCAGCGCCGCGGCCGCAGAGGCGGGTCCCCTTGTCGCTGCTACGGTCGAGCACGCCACCGGTGGCGTAGTGATCGCCTTCGCAGAAGTCCTCGAGGACGCCTAGCCTCGGCCGATCACGGCAATTGTGTCCTGCTTGTTCCTGATTGAAGGAAAGATGTTCCGACCTGGCGCTGGCCACTCCGCTCGTGACCAGAGGTTATTCCGCTTCGGAACTTGACGCGGCCAGGAGACGGCGGCCCTCGATGCGGGCCAGGACGTCGGAAATGGTTGCGCAGCAGTGATATTCATTGATCGCCTCACCCGTTCGAACCTTGGCGGAGTGATCGTTGGCTCGCCGCCGCTGTCCGATGTCAAGTGGGTCGAGTTCCGAAGCGGATTAGCCTCTGCGAAGAAGTAGGTAGTGCAGCGTATCGCTGCCGGTAGAGACTCTGCTGAGCCCCCATTCGGTGTCCGGGTGGGGCTCAGTCGTTGCGCCAGCGCCGTGCGCTGGCCGGTTCGGTCAGCGCGCCATGCGGCACTTGCGGACGTTCCGTCGAGGTCAACGGACCGAGGTCATCTCGGCGCTGTTGATCTTCGAGTCGCGGCGGTTGGCGGCTTTGAACCGCGCGGGAAGTGGCGCCAGACGCAGACGTTTCGGCTGGCATGAGCGTGCACCGCCGGCGAATGACGGGATCCTCGACGTCAGGTCTACGAATCCTTTGTATCGGGTGCTACGAATCCTTTGCGAGGTGCCCGCCCGGCACCGGTACTTCGGGGCATGATCGTCTTCTGGGAGTTCACGTCGGCCCTTGCGGGCGCGCGTTTCCGGCCCGCAGGGGTGGCCACATCGGGACATGGTTCGGGTGAGGAGCTGAGGGTATGCGCATCGTGGTTGATCTGAATCGGTGCCAGGGGTATGCGCAGTGTGTTCCGCTGGCGCCGGATGTGCTCGAAATGCTGGGTGAGGAGGCGCTGGCCTATGACCCCAACCCTGATGACGCGCAGCGTCAGCGGGTGTTGCGGGCGGCGGCGGCATGCCCGGTGCAGGCGATCGTGGTGGAGACCTATACCCCCGACGGGCCGGAGCCTGTGGAATGAGCACCGCGTCATTGGCCGCTGACCTGGTCAGGATGTTTCGCGCCGAGGGGCGGATCGTGATCGTGGGGGCGTCGCTGGCCGGGCTTCGTGCCGCGGAAGCTTTGCGGGACAAGGGCTTCTGTGGGCCTTTGACCCTCATCGGTGATGAGACGCACGAGCCGTATGACCGCCCGCCGTTGTCCAAGCAGGTGCTGAAGGGCTGGGTTCGCGCCGATCACACCAAGCTTCCCCGCATGCGGGACATCGACGCGCAATGGCGGCTGGGTGTGGCCGCGACCGGTTTGGACCGAGTGAGCAAACAGGTTTTGCTGGCCACCGGAGACACGGTGCCCTATGACCGGCTGCTCATCGCCACCGGCGTTCGCGCACGGCCGTGGTTCGACCCGGCCGAGGGCGCCCTGCAGGGGGTGTTCACGGTGCGCACCTGCGATGACGCGGCCCGGCTGCAGGCGGCACTGCGGGCAGGCCCGAAGCGGGTTCTCGTCGTCGGCTCGGGGTTTGTCGGCTCGGAGATGGCATCGGTGTGCTGCGAGCTGGGGTTGCCGGTGACCGTCGCCGAGCGCGGAGGCGGGCCGCTGGTGGGGCCGCTGGGCGGGGTGATCGGCGACATCGCCGCCCGGATGCAGCGCGGCGCCGGCGTCGACCTGCGCACCGGCGTGTCGGTGGAAGCCCTCGACGGCGATGCCGGCGGGCATGTGCGCCGGGCCCGGCTCTCGGATGGGACCACGCTCGATGTCGATGTGGTGGTGGCGTCGTTGGGGTCGATCCGCAACGTCGAGTGGCTGGCAGGTGCCGGACTGGCCGCCGGTTTCTGGGGAGTCGGCTGCGATGCGGGCTGTCGCGCGTTCGACATCAACGGGGTGGTGACCGACAACATCTTCGTGGCCGGGGATGTCGCGCGTCAGCCACACGTGCTGTACGGGTATCAGTTCATCTCGATGGAGCACTGGGACAACGCGGTGTGCGGGGCGCAGGTCGCCGCGAACAACATGATCAACCTGGAGACCGAGCGGCGACCGCACTTGCCGCTGCCCTCGTTCTGGTCGGGCCAATTCGGGGTGAACATCAAGGGTGTGGGGGTGTGCTCGTTCGGCGATGAGATCGTGTTCACCCAGGGGTCTCCCGAGGACTATCGCTTCGCCGCGGCGTACGGCCACCGCGGCCGCATCGTCGGGGCGGTGACGTTCAACCATGGCAAGTGGCTGCCGTACTACGCGGCGATGATCGAGCGCTCGGCACCGTTCCCGCCACCGCCGCCGGGCTATGACCCAGCGCCCGACCCGGCACCGATGCCGGCCCGCTTCCCCGATCCACGAGTGCCGACCGAGCTTCCCGATGTGGTGCTGACCGGTCACGACCCCACCTCACGAGGCGCCGAGTTCCACTGACCAAGGGAGCCAGCATGACTGCAGCGAGCGCCTGGGCGGAGGCGATGAAATACGAACACCGCGCCGACCCGTACCCATTTTTCGACCAACTGCGCCAGACCCCCGTGGCGCGGGTGGCCGACGACCTGTACGTGGTGACCGGGTATCAGGAACTACTGACGCTTGCGCACGACCCCCGGGTCAGCTCCGATATCAGCCGCAGCCCGCTGGGAGCCGCCCTGACGTCAGGCGCCGACTCGGAGCCCGGCGCCGAGGACATGCAGGCCTACGGTCGCCGGCCGAGCATCATCGTCTCCGATCCCCCCGAGCACGATCGGGCGCGCCGGCAGGTGATGCGCCACTTCATCTCACCGCATTCACCCGATGTCATCCCTGGCATGGAGCCCGACATCGTGCGGTTGTGCAACCAGCTGCTCGACGCCGTCGAGGCCAGCGGCACGACCAGGCTGGATGTGGTCGACGATTACGCCTATCCGGTGCCGGTGATGGTGATCTGCAAGATCCTCGGGGTCCCGTTCGCGGACGAACCCATGTTCCATGCCTGGATCTACGACATGTTGGCCGGCACGGATCTGGGCCCGGACGCGACCACCGAGCAGGGCAAGGTTCGCGCCGAGAAGGCCCGCGCAAGCGGTGACGCACTCACGCGATATCTGGCCGGCCTGGTCGAGCAGCTCCAACGCAAGCCGGGACCGGGATTGTTGTCCGAACTGATTCACGACGACGGCCCCGATGGCCCGATGCCGGCCCAGCAGGTGCTGTCCAATGCGAGGCTGCTGCTGATCGCCGGTCACGACTCGACGGTCAATACCATCACCAACTGTGTGATGACGCTGCTGCGCAACCCCGGGTCCTACGACCAGGTCCGCAGCCGACCGGAGCTGGTCCCCCGCGCGATCGAAGAGGTCCAGCGGCTGCAGGCGGCGGTGCAGTTCTTCCCCAGCCGCAGCGCCACCGCCGATATCGACATCGCCGGCACCGTCATCCCGAAAGGGGCGGCGGTGCACCTGGTCTACGCCGCCGCCAACCGCGACCCGAACCGCTTCGCCAACCCGAACCGCTTCGACCTCCAACGCCCCGACAACGAACACTTCGGCTGGGGCAGCGGCATCCACACCTGCCTGGGCGGCCCGCTCGCACGGCTGGAAGTCAACCTGGCGCTGGAAACCTTCCTACGCCGCGTCGCCACGCCCCGCCTGGTCGTCGACCCGCCACCGTATCGGCGAAGCCAAATCTTCCGCGGCCCACGACACCTGCTCATCGACTTCGACCACATCACCGACTGAGCAGCCAAATGACCGCACCACGTTCAGGCTAAGCCATCGACGGCATCGGCATGTTGGCATTACTGCTTGCAAGTCGGCCGACACCAGATCAGCCCCGCTGAACCAGGACTGCGGAACCGACCAAAGATGCGCCGCATAGGAGCCATTACAGCGCGTCGGTAGGCGCCGACGTCAGATGCCCGGTCGTCCGTAGAGGTTATTCGGATTCGGAACTCGAGGTGCTCCGCTCGCGAACGGGCTCTGCGGCGTCCTCATCTGCGGAAGATGCTGTGTAACAGCACATTCGGGATGGTAGGTTTCTGATCATGCTGGTCATCGGCACACACTTCGGGTTCAACGTCAATGGGGTCGAATTCAGATTCAACGTCTGAACCTCTGCGAGGAATTACGGCAGCGCGTGTATCGCTGCTGGTAGAGAATCTGCTGAGCCCTCATTCGGGGATCCGGGTGGGGGCTCGGTCGTTTCACTTGGGGCTGCGCGATGGCCGATGCTGTCAGCCGCGGTCAGCGGAGGAACAGAACATCCAGCTATCGATTCTGCTGCGCCGCCGACCGCGACGTCGTTACCGTTGGAGAGGTCCGTAGCTCCCTATCTGGAGGTGACCATGACTACCGCTCGCGACATCATGCACCCGGGCGCGCATTGGATGACCAGCACAGACACCGTTCAGCGCGCGGCGCAGGTGATGCGCCAACTAGGGGTTGGAGCCTTGCCGATCGGCGACAAGAACGAGCGCATGATCGGCATCATCACAGACCGCGACATCGTCGTGAAATGCACTGCCGACGGCCGTGATCCGGCGAAGATGTCTTGCGCCGAGCTGTGCGAGGGCACGCCACGGTGGATCGATGCCGATGCCGACGTGCAGGACGTACTGCACGAGATGGTGAGCCATCGAATCCGGCGACTGCCCGTGATCGAGAACAAGAGGATGGTCGGCATGATCAGCGAGGCAGATCTGGCCAGGCATCTGCCTGACAATCAACTCGCCGAATTTGCCGGACACATCTACTCGGCGGCTCCTGGGCAGCGCTGAAGTACGCCGACAAGTCAATGTGGTCTCAACGGGTCGGCACACACGCGGACCCGTTGAGATCGCAGGTATCTTCCTGCGTTGCTGGGTGGTCGCACTGCCAGCGCTCGGTCAGCCGCCCCGACCATTGATCTTTCGAGGGTCCGCGCCGGCCGGTCAGGTCCGCGCGGTATGCGGTATGTCCGGTGGGGTGCTGGGTTCGGGCTGGCAGGCATACGTTTCCCGGGGCGTGCGGCTGTTGGCGTTGCAGGCCAGACCCGGCGGGTCACCGCGGCGTGAAAGCTATGGCGGTTCGACGGCGACCAGACGCACCTTCGACACTGCCGAGTCGGAGTCGGCGGGATGGGCGGAGACATTCACCGAGCCCCGCCGTTAGCTTATTTCTGCTGGTCAGCGGAATTGTCGTGGTTCGACGAAGATGGAGCCATGCGGACCGAGTATCACGCGAGTCTCGCTCGTCTCGCCACGCTGCTCGTTGCGATGAGTCTGCGTGATCGCGACGCGGTCGCGGCGGCGACGAACGCGTTGCTCGACGCCGACATCGAACAGGCCGAGCACGCTATCGACGTGTGCGCGGAGGTCGAGACCATGCGTGATCACTGCGAACAGGCCGCGGTCGATCTGCTGGCCCGGCAAGCACCGGTCGCCAGTGAATTGCGCCAGGTCGTGACTGCCCTGCAGCTCGTCGGCGACCTCGCCCGCATGGGCACCCTGGCGAGCCACATCGCCAGGACCGCCCGACGCCGGCACCCCGGCCATGCCGTCCCGGACTCGGTCCGCCCCATTGTTGTGAACATGGGTGCGGCTGCGGTCGCCATAGTCGCCAGCGCCGCAGCGGTTTTGGAGTCCCGCGATCCGGAAGACGCCGCACGACTCGATCAGCAAGACGACGTGATGGACGAACTGCACCGCGAACTGTTCACTGCGGTGCGCGGTCCGGACTGGCACGACGGAGTCACTGCCGCTGTCGATCTCGCTCTGCTCGCCCACTACTACGAGCGGTTCGCCGATCACGCCGTGCAAGTCGGACGCCGCACGATCTTCCTCGCCACCGGCGAAAACCCACAGACCTGGCTCGCCGATCGGCAATCACTCGACACCTGACCGCGCGCGAGACCTCGGACACGGAATGCTTGTCCGACACCGTACAATTGTCAGAAGAGGATGTCCTGGGCATCGGTCTCGCTGCTGGCCGATACCGCACGGGATGCGGCGTTATCGTGCGCTCTCCCTGCGAACTCATGCACAACTGTCATGACCTTCGTTGGTCCTATCCGCCTGTGCGATTTGCTATAGAATTGCTGGTTTGGGTGCGGGTCTGATCGGAGGCGGTTCGCATCCGTCGAGTCATGGGGTGCGGGCAGTGTCGTGGCCCGGTGGTGGCCAGGAGAACTTCGAGACGAAGGCGGCTCGATGACGGACTTCGACTATTGCGTAATCGGTGGCGGATTCGCGGGATTGACGGCTGCGTTGCGGCTGAAGCAGGCGGAGCGATCGGTGGCGGTGCTGGAAGCCCGCGACCGGCTCGGCGGGCGCACCTTCACCGAGGTGCGCGCGGACGGTTGCTGGATCGACCGCGGTGGTGCCTGGATAGGGCCGGGACAGGACCGCATCCAGGCCTTGATGAACGAGTTCGGGGTACGGAGTTACCGGCAGTACACCGACGGTGAGGCCATGATGGTCGTCGACGGCAAGCAGTACCGCTACAGCGGCACGATCCCGTGGTCGATGAGCCCTTGGGCGTCGATGAATCTCGGCGCGAGCTTCGTCGAGCTGGGGCACCTGTGCAAGTCGATCCCGCTGGAGGCGCCGTGGGAGGCGAAGAAGGCCGACAAGTGGGATTCCATGAGCCTGGCGCAATGGCTGGATCGCACCGTCTGGTCCAAGCCCGCCCATGATCTGCTCGAGACCGCCATCGCGGGCAGTTACACCTCGGCCGCCTCGGAAGTGTCGATGCTCTTCGCGCTGTATCAGATGGCATCGGGAGGTGGGCCCAACTTCGTATTCGGCGTCAAGGGCGGCGCCCAGGACTCTCGGCCGGTCGGGGGCATGGGTGCGATCTACCGGCCGATGGCGGCCGAGCTCGGCGACTCGATTCACCTGTCGCAGCCGGTGCACAGTATCGAGCAGGACGCCGCCGGGGTCAGGGTGCACGCGGATGGATCGACGGTGCGCGCACGTCGGGCGATCGTGGCCGTCCCCCTGGCGATCGCCGGTCAGATCCGGTACGAGCCGATGTTGCCGGTCGATCGCTCGCTACTGCATCAGCGGGTGCCCAGTGGCTCGGTCGTCAAGATTTCCGTCGTGTACGACGAGCCGTTCTGGCGGCGCGACGGGTTGTCGGGTCAGTCCGCCGCGCCGGGATCGCCGGCCACCGTCACCATCGACGGCTGTACCGACACCGGGCGGCCCGGGGTCCTGTGCGTCATTTCCGAAGGGCCCGTCGCACGGCAGATCGGTCGACTCGATCCCGCCGAACGCAGGACAGCGATACTCCATGAATTGGTCACGCGATTCGGCGAAAAAGCCGGTGTCCCGGTCGACTACATCGAGCAGGACTGGAGTGCCGAGCGCTATTCCGGCGGCGGGATGCTCAGTCACACGCCGACCGGTGTGCTCACCCAGTTCGGCCGAACGCTGCGCGAACCGTGCGGCCGTATCCACTGGGCCGGAACCGAGAGCTCGGCCGTCATGTGCGGTTGGGTCGACGGAGCCATTCGCTCGGGTGAACGTGCCGCGAGCGAAGTGCTGCAGCACGAACTCGCCGCGGTCTGAGGCCGGCCGATGGGCCTCGGGCCGGGCTTCCAGCGGTTCGCGGCAGCCTCCCCACGCCACGCACCAGCAGGTCAGCAGCTCACTACGGGCGCGCTACCCCGTTCCTGGATAGCCTCGTGGAATGGTGCAGAGCAAGGCAGTCGACGTCGATGGCTATCTGACCGAGGTTCCCGAGGAACGCAGGGGCGCGCTGGCCGAGTTGCGGCGGCTGTGCCGAAAAGAGCTGGTGGGCTTCCACGAGGTCATGGCGTACGGGATGCCCGCATACGAGCGGGACGGTGCCGCGGAGATCGCGTTTGCCAGCCAGAAGCAGTACATCTCTTTCTATCTCATGCGCAGTGACGTCCGTGAGGCGTTCGGGGAACAGCTGGCCGGGCAGGACATGGGCAAGGGCTGCCTGCGGTTCCGCAGGCCGGAGAACATCGACTTCGACTTGCTGCGAGATCTGCTCCAGGCAACGGCGGCCCGGCCCGGCCCGATCTGTTGACCAGGCCGTGCCCGGGCCGCCATACCGCCGTTGGTGAGTCGGCTGAAGATGTTGTGTAGCAGGGTGTTTCGCTGCCCGATCGGCGTGCGTACGGTCTGGGAGAGCGGCCTGCGACGCACGCTCGTGGGTGGCGGTCGAGCGGGTCGAATTCCGCTTCAACGTCTGAGCGGCGTCAGGTATGAGCCCGCCTGGGTGTTGCTGTTCGTCGCGTAAGCGGGTCAGGAGAGCCAGTCGGAGTAGTGGGTGGGGGCGAGGTGGGCGTTTTTATCGGTGAGGACGTCGCCTTTGACTTGGGCGAACATGCCGGCGGTGGGGTCGGTGACCACGGTTCGGCCGTCGCCTTTGCGGGCCAGGGTGATTCGGCCCAGTTCGTCGAGGGGGAAGATGTCGGGGCCGGCGATGTGGCGGGCGCCGTTCAGCGGGGCGCCGGTCGCGACTTCTGCTACCGCGGCGGCGACGTCTTTCGCGGCGATCGGCTGGATCGGTGTCGTGGGCAGTCGGACGGTGTCACCGTCGGTGGTCCACGACAGCACGGCGTCGATGAACTCCATGAACTGTGTCGCCCGGACGATGGAGTAGGGGATCGACCCGGCCGCCAGGATGTTCTCCTGCAGCACCTTTGCCCGGTAGTAGTCCAGATCCTGCGCCTGGTCCGCACCGATGATCGACAGGATGACGAAATGGCCCACGCCCTGGCTGCGGGCAGCGGTCACGAGGTTGTCCATGGAGGTCTGGAAGAACGCCGGGGAGGCCTCGTCGAAGGTCGGGGAATTGGTCAAGTTGACGACGACGTCGGCGCCGGCCAGGGCTTCGTTCAATCCTTCGCCGCTGATCACATCCACACCGGTGGAATGCGAGTGCGGCATCGCCTGGTGTCCGGCGGCGTTCAGATCCTCGACGACCTGCGATCCGATCAGTCCGGTGCCGCCGATGACTGCGATTTTCATGAGGTGTCCTTCCGGGTGGTGTATCGACCTGTCTGGTTCCGTGAAACCTGTTGTGGTTCCGTCGAATACATCTCAGCGCCGCCGCTTCCGGCTGCTAGGTGGTGCGGTAGAAGTCGGCCGCGGTGACGGTGACTGGCACCCCGAGTTCGGTGGCTACCGCAGTGATCGCGGTATCGCCGACGGCGAGGTCGGCGCGGCCGTCGGTGGTGAAATACGGTGCGATGAAGGTCTTGTAGTGGGCTCGGACTTCGTCCGCGGTGTGCCGGCCGAGGAAGGTTCGCAGATGGCGCACCGCGGTATCGGTGTCGTCGTGGATCACCTGCAGCGCACGCCGGTGGGCTCGTACGACGGCCTGGACCGCGGGAGCGTCGGGACTGAGGTAGGTCGGATCGACGGCTACACCGACGGTGGGGATCTGGAAGAGGTCGCCGACCCAGGCCACTACCTGCCAGCCCTCCACTGCGGCAACCGCTTCGGGTGCCATGGTGCTGCCGACGACGGCGGCATCGATCGTGCCGTCGTGCAGCATGCGCAGGTCCATCCCGTAGTCGCCGGGCGCGCGGGCGATCGGGTGGATGTCGTGGTCCGGGTCCAGACCGATCCGGCGCAACGCGATCCGCGCAAAGCATCCGGGCGCGGTGTGGGGCGCGTGTACCGCGACCCGTCTGCCGGACAGGCCGGCCGGCGAGGTCATGCCGGAGCGGGCCAGGAACCAGAACAGCGGCCGGTGGGTGTTGACGGTCAGCGCGACCCAGGGAATTCCATTGGTCAACCGGGACAGCAGGGCCCGGCCGAGCCCGATGGTGGCGCACCGGCGTAGTCGTTCCTCATCCCAGGTGCAGCCGTCGCGCAGGGCGACGTGGACGCCTTCGTCGGCGTAAAAGTCCTGTTGGTCGGCGATATAGGCAACCAGTTCCTCGTGAAATCCCCGACCGACGTAGGCGAGATCGATCGTGTCCATGAGCGTTCTTCCCTCGTCAGTACATGGCCATGCCGCCGTTCACCGCGGCGGTGGTGCCGGTCATGAAGGAGTTGTCCTCGCTGGCGTAGAACGCGACCGCCTGGGCGACGTCCCCGGTCAGGGCCAGGCGGCCGAGCGGTGTCGCGGCCACCTGCCGCCGTTTGATCTCGTCGTCGAGCACGCCCGCGATGCGGGTGTCCTCCACCGGGCCGGGCTCCACGACGTTGACCGTGATGGCCCACGGCCCGAGCTCCTGGGCGAGGTAACGAGCGAACTGCGCGAGTGCGGCTTTGGCGGTGCCCAGCGCGATCATGCCCGCTCGGGGCCGGCGGCTGAGCCCGGTGCCGATGTAGATGATGCGCCCCCAGCCTTGTGCGGTCATGGCCGGCAGGACGGCCTTGGTAACCGTGAACGCCGCACGCATTTCGTCATCGAGCTTGCCGCCCAGTTCTTTCCACGTCATGTCCTGGAACGACTTGATCGCATACGGGGTGAGCGCGTTGTGCACGAGCACGTCGACGCCACCCCACTGCTTCTGCACCCGTTCGATCAGGTTCTCGACCGCGGCGGACTCACGGACATCGGCCTGTACAGCCAGCGCGTGGCCGCCTGCCTCCCCGATCCCGGCCACGACCTCCCCGGCCGCTGCCTCGCTGTGCAGGTAGTTGACCACCACGCGCATTCCTCGCGCCGCCAGCAGACGCGCGGTGGCCGCGCCGATTCCGCTGCTGGCCCCCGTCACCAATGCCACTCGCCCCGTACCTGTGATCATGGTGCGACCTCCGTGTGATCCGCTCCGTTGAGCACGATGTCGATGTGACCCGCGGCAAATCGGTGGCGGTGCGGTCGAGTTCGTGTGATAGCCGTGAGGCGAGCAGACGCTCCAGCCTGCCGCGGGTAGATCACCGGGCTGCGTTCCACGGTCATGAACGGTCGATCCAGTTTCGGAATGCCACCCGGTTCGGATCCGACTGGGCCCGCTGTGCATCGGTCGCAGTTGAAAGGGTTGTGCGACAGTAATTTCGGAGACGGGCGAGATATCGCCGCGTCCGAGCGAGCGGCCCACCGCGCGGTGCGCGGTTGGGCCGCAACCTCGCTCTGCGCGTCAGATGCAGATGTTGAAGGTGAAGAAGCCCAGCGGGACGCCGAAGCAGAACGTGACCGACCCGACGGTGTCGGTGACCGGCACGGGTGTGGGCGGAGCGGCCGATGCGGTAGGAGCGGCCAGCCCGGCGAGCGACATGGCGATGCCGGTCGCGGCGATTATCGAGGCAATTTTGGTCTTCATTTTGGGCTCCGTTCCTTGGATGAGCGATGGCGGTTCAGACCCCGACCCGGAACAGCTGCCTAATCGATCTTCCGCCGATGATCTCCCGGCGACAAGCCCCCGGCCTACACTGCTAAACGCCAGTTCGGCTTGTGTTTGTGGAGGTTCGGTGACAGATGGTGAGGTTCGGCGGCGGCCGGGCGGCAGATCCGCCCGGGTGCGCGAGGCCGTGCTCGAGGCGGCGTTGAATGTGCTGGCGGACAAGGGGGTTGGCGAGTTTGCGGTGTCGGATGTGGTCGCGTCGTCGGGGGTGCACGAGACGACGATCTATCGGCGTTGGGGCAGCCGGGACGAGCTGATCATCGACACCCTGCTCAGCTACAGCGAGCAGCGGATACCGGTGCCCGATACCGGGGCGATCCGGACCGACCTCTACGTACTGCTCGACGCCGTCGCGGCCTACCTCGGCACGCCGCACGGCCGAGCGCTCAATCAGGCGCTGTCGTTCGGCGGTGGCGAACCGCGGTGGGCGCGCGTGCGGGAGGCGTTCTGGACCACGCGGCTCGAACTGACCAGGCCGATCGTCGAGCGCGGCGTCGACCGCGGCGAGCTGCCCGCCGGGACCGACCCGCGGCTGCTGCTCGAAACCTTGATCGCGCCACTGCAATTCCGCACGCTGGTCACCCGGGAACCGATCGATCCGCAGCTGTGTGTCCGCCTCGTCGACCTGCTGCTCGACGGCGCGATTGCCGGTCCGCGGCCGTGATCACCGCATCGGCGCCGATCCGGCCGCGACCGGGCCCGCCGCGATCATCCAATTGCTGAACTCCGTGGCCAGGTGCCACTGGTGTTCGCGAATCAGCCGGGCGGGGAATACCCCCGGGAACTGCACGGTCAGCAGGGCCTCCATCCCGCCGTCCCGATCCCGGAATTGATGGCGCACCCCACCGATGATCAGGCCGTCGTCGAGTACCGCGTGACCCGCGATCTGGATCGGATAAGCGGGGTCGGGCGGAATGGTGAGCGCGTCCGTCGAGGTGTAATCGACGAGGAATCTGGTGACCGTCGGTGAGCCACCGGTGGTTTCGACGACTTCCTGCCGGCCATCGGGCAAGCCACGCAGCAGGTAATGATCCGGGCATGCGTCGACCATGTCGGCCTCGGCATTGCTCGCGGTCAGAGCGTCGAACCAGGCCGCGAACCGTGCGGCGGAGTAGTTCGGCACTTCGACCCGGACGGCACTGTGCCTGGTCCGGCCCCGGCTCGCCGCGACGCCGATCCGGGCAGCTCGCTCGGAGAACGCCGGCTCCCGCCCGAGCATGGCGTAGATCCCCGCGTGCCCCAGTCGCATCTTCAGGGTTGTGAGCGCTGCCCGCTGCCGGTCGAGTGTCGCGTGCCGTAGGTCGGCGGCGGTGTGCGCGGGCGTGAGTTCGGCGAATGCCCGCGGCCCGAGCCGGGTCTCGAATTTCGCGAGCACAGCGCGGGTGCGGCGTGACTCCCATGCCAGCACCCGGTCGCGGGACACCCTTTCGCCGCCGATGACCACCCGGATCTCGAGGTGATCCGCCGTGTTCCGCCGTTCCTCCGCGCCCGCCATGCCGCCTCCCTAAAGCCAGTTCAACTAGCGTTAAGCATGGGTGGAGTGCCTGCTAAAAGCAAGAGGTACCCGCGTTTGTGGCCGCGACCCACCTCCCAGCGGTCTTCGAACCCCTCCGGTGGCACTGAAGTGGTTGTGTGGCAAGGTGTTCGGGTGGTCGAATCGCTCAGCGAGCGGGATATGGAAAATCTGCTGACGGCTGTCGGCATTGCGCGGCGGTCGCGTGAGCACGGCAATCATCCATTCGGGGCGGTGCTGGCCGAGCCCGGGGGAAGGGTGTTGCTGGAGGCGGAGAACACGGTGATCACCGCGCGTGATGCGACGGGACATGCGGAAACGAATCTGGTGCGGCTGGCGAGCGCCGCCTATGACGCCGAGTTTCTGCGTGGCTGCACGCTTTACACCAGTACCGAACCCTGCGCAATGTGCGCGGGGGCGATCTACTGGGGAAATATCGGGCGGGTGGTTTATGCACTCGGCGAGGACCAGCTCTTGGCCCTGACCGGTGCGGATCCCGAGAACCCGACCATGTCGCTGCCCTGTCGTGCGGTATTCGCCGCCGGTCAGCGCGCACTGCCGGTCATCGGCCCGATCGAGGTCGCGGAGGCAAGGGCGGTACACGACGGTTTCTGGCGGGGAAGACCGGCGTAGTAATACCTTCCACCGCATAGGTATTCGCATTTCCTGGCAGCCCGAAAGGGGATCGCCGGCAGGTAGCGGATGGCCGTGCCGGAAAGGCTGTAAGACACCTGTGAAATAACCCGCGCGACGCGCGGTAGAGCGCATGAAATTTACATGCCGCCTGCAGCGTGGTGCGCTGGTGTTCCGCTATCGTTCATCCCACTATCCGATGCTGCTACTGGCGCGCCAGGGCTGGTTCGTCGATTCCGGAGTGTGTGGCCGGGGCGGCCATTGCCTGGGGCGAGCCCCCGACCCCTTCCGAAAGATCGAGGGAACGTGCCCGTACCCGTAACTCTGACCGGCCGTCTGGTACGGCTGGAACCCCTTGCGCCGCAGCATGCCTCGGGGCTCGCGGAGGCTGCTGCGGGGAACCGTGATGAGTATGCGTTCACGCCTGTCCCACACGGTGTGGACGAGGCGCTGGAATACGTCGCGCAGGCCCTTTCCGGGCATGCCGCGGGCACCTCGCTGGCCTTCGCCATCATCGCCGTCGCCAGTGGACGGGTACTGGGCTCGACCCGGTTCACCCGTTTCGACTACTGGCAGGGCCCGGTGGTGTGGCCGCTGGTGCACGGCATGCCGAGCGGAGATCCCCTGCTCGCGGTGCCCGATGCCGCCGAGATCGGCAATACCTGGCTGTCCCCGCAGGCGCGCGGCGCGGGTATCAATCTGGAGTCCAAGCTGCTGTTGCTGCAGCACGCGTTCGAGGTGTGGCGGGTGCGGCGGATCGCCATGCGCGCCGATGTTCGAAATCTCCGGTCCCGCTTGGCGATCGAGCGTCTCGGCGCCACCAGCGACGGGGTGCGCCGGGCGCACTCGCGCGGGCTGGACGGCGAGGTGCGCAGCACCGCCTTCTACTCCATCCTGGACGAGGAGTGGCCGACTGTCCGGGTCACCATCGAGGGCCAGCTGGCGGCGCTGCCGGCCCGAGAGGGCGCGCGCAGCCGTCTGGTGGGCGCGTAACCGGGCCGTACGGCAGCCGGGTGACCGATCAGATCGACCGTCAGACCGGTCGGTCTGGTCGGTGTCCGGCGACTATAATTCCGGATGTTGCACCGGTCGGGCGTCGAGGAGAGATCTGTCCGAGTCTGGTAACTCGGCGAGCCGGCACGATTCGGATGACGAAGCCAGCAACCCCTCCCGCGTAAGGAGTGGCGCATGACCAACCCCATGCGCACCAAGGTCTGCCTCTGCGACAGTCTGTCCGGATCCCCCGTGCTCAGCCTCTTCCTCGTCCCCGAACACCGCGTGCCCGGCGGCAGCATCCTGCACCTGGTGGAGCAGGCCCCGTTGTCCGCGAGGTCGATTCCGCGCCCCAACCCGCATCTCATCGAGTGGCTCCAGGAGCACGGCTCGCCCGCCATCCGCACCCGCTTCCTCGCCTTCGCGGCCGGGCAGCACGACCCGCACGATGTGCACGCGGTGCTGCACGATCACTTCATCGTCGACCCCGGCCCCATCGGGCTGGACATGGACGATCCGGACGAGATGACCCGGCTCGCACTGCTCCCCGAGCACTGGCTCGGCCCGCGGCGCATCGACGACTTCCACGACCTGGCCGTGCGCAGCACCATGCTCGCGGTCTATCGGCACTTCGGTGTGGACCGGCGCATACCGCTCATGTATCACGGCTATGCCGAACCCGAGGACGGCTGGTTCGAGGTCCCCGCCGCCGAGGCCTGACCGACCTAGTCGAACGGCACCACTGTCAGCATCCACCACGGCCGCTGTGGCGACTGGAACTCGAAGGTCTGCACGTACATCCGGCGTTCCCGGCGGGTCACCGGATCGTTCATCAGCACCGTGCGCTCGCGCGGCTCCGGGGGGACGACGTGGCTGTGCCACAAGCGATCCCAGTCGGGGGAGCGGCGCGCCAGATTGACGATCTCCTCGACCCGGTCCGGCCGCAGGTCGGGGGCGGCGGACCGGAAGGCCGACACCATGACCTGCGCTTCGGCCTCCCAGTCGCCCAGCCGGTAGCGGGCCATGGGTTCCAGCAGGATCGCCGTCATCAGATTCGCGCCCGGACCGGTGCCCGGAAACAGGTTCCGGAAGGGTTCGTTCGCGGCCACCACGTCGTAGCCGCCGTCGTGCAGGCAGGCCGGATGCGGAAGGCTGTGCAGGACCGCGAGATCGGCGTCCGGCGGCGGGGAGGGGTCGAACACCCTAGGCAGTGTGCGGGACAACTCTTCGGAGCGTCTTCGTATCGAGTTAAGCCCCGTCACAAGACTGGGTACTGTCGCAGAATTTCTGTCATATTGAGAGGATCCTGTTTGGTTTTATTCGAAGTGGGTTCGGGGGTCGCACAGCGACATGGCGCTCATACACATCGGGGTGCTGGGCCCACTGCACATCAGCATCGACGGTCAGCGCGTGCCTCCGGGCGCGCCCATGCAGTGCGCGGTGCTGGGACGACTGGTCGCCGCAGGTGGCCGGGTGGTGCCCACCGAACGGCTCATCGACGACCTCTGGCACGGTGACCCGCCCGCCAAAGCCGTTGCCGCGCTGCAGGTGTACATCCACAACCTGCGCCGGGTCTTCGAGCCGGACCGGCCGCGCCGGGCGCACTCGCGTGTCATCGTGTCCGAATCACACGGCTATGCGCTCAATCTCGAGCCGTCCCAAGTGGATTCCTGGCACTTCGAACAACTGCTGCACGGGCACGAGGCCGCCATGCGCGACCCCGCCGGGCGACCCGACCCGCTGGAGCAGGTGCGGGTGCTGGACGCCGCCCTGGCGTGCTGGCACGGCGGCGCCTTCGAATCCTTCCCCGGAATGCCCTGGGCGGCACAGGAAGCCGCCCGCCTGCAGGCCCTGCGGCTGACCGCAGCCGAACTGCGAGCCCAGGCGGCGCTGGAACTGAACCGGCCCGCCGAGGTGGTGCTGGCCCTGCGGCCCATCCTGGAGGAGCATCCCGGACGCGAGGAATGCGCGCGGCTGCTGGCCGTCGCCCAGTACCGACTGGGACAGTCGCTGGACGCACTCGCCACGGTGCGCCGCAGCCGCGAATTCCTCACCCTGGAATTCGGGGTGGATCCCGGTCCGGGACTGCGGGATCTGGAGACCGCCATCCTCACCCACTCGGTGGACACCGAGACGGTCACCCCGCCCGCACCTGTGCGGCCCGCCGAACCCGAACCGCTGCCCGATCCGGAACCCTTGCCGGACACCGGATATGCCGCGCAGCGGGCCGCCGTGCTGGCCGCCGCCGACGCCGCGTCCGCCGGGCACGTGCGGCTGGTCTGGCTCTCCGGTGAGGCCGGCGCCGGGAAGACCACCCTTGCCACCGCCCTCACCACACACCTGGGCGACCGCGGCTGGACCACCGTGTTCGGCCGCTGCCCCGAGGTCGAGTCCGCGCCGCCCGCCTGGGCCTGGGCCGAGGTACTCACCGGCCTCGACGCCGCCGACCCCGAAACCTTCACCGCCGCCGATGCTTTCACCCTGGCCCGGCGTGTGGTCCGCTCCTGCCGCGAACGCTCGGCCGGGAGACCGATCGCCATCGTGCTCGAGGACGTGCACGGCGCCGACACCGCCACCCTGCAGGTGCTGCGGCAGGTGGTGAACTGGCTGCGGGACCGCCCGATCCTCATCCTCGCCACCCTGCGCGGCACCGAGGCGGGCCCGGGCGTCCGCGACACCGCCGCCGCCCTGGCCCTGTTCACCGCCGACCGCCTCGAACTCGACGGCCTCGACATGGCGGGCACCCGTCGCGCCGCGGCTGCCGCCGGGCTCGCCGCCCCTGACGACCGCACCGTGGAACTGCTACGCCGTCGCACCGGCGGCAACCCGCTGTTCGTGCGCGAACTCGCCAAACTCGTTGCCACCCAGGGCACCACCGACGGCCTGCCCGACAGCGTGCGCGACCTGCTGGGCCGGCGCATCGGCCAGCTCCCCGCCGACGTCGTGGACCTGCTGCGCCACCTCTCGGTCTGGGGCGAGGACAGCGACATCACCACCCTCGCCGCCTCCGCCGGCCGCCCCGCCGACACCGTCATCGACCTGATCGCCGCCGCCGAATCCGCGCGCCTGCTGCGCACCGACCGGGCCGGCCGCGTCACCTTCGACCACGCCCTGGTCCGCGAAACCGTCTACTACGACCTCCCCACCCTGCGCCGCACCCGAATGCACTGGGCCGCCTTCGAATACCTGCGCAGCGACCCGGAACCGGGCCCGGCAGCGCCGGGCTCGACCCGCGCGGCGGTCGCGCCCGGCCAGGACGCGGGACGATCCGACACCCCGGCCGGGACGGAAGACCTTCCGGGCATGGGGAATCGAGTGCTCAGCGCGCTGTGGGGAGCCGATCACCTGGTCGCGGCGCTCCTCGGGTCCCCATGGCCCAGGGCCGCGCGTCACACCGACCGGACGCTCGCGGCCCTTCGCGGGGCCGACGAGGTGGCCACGGACTCGTCGACCGGACAGACGGAACCGGACGGCGCGGGCATCGCAGACCCCGGCACGGCGGCACCGCCCGGCCGCGGCCGAATCCCCGAGTTCGCCGACGCCGGAACAAGTTCCGCGCACGATGCGGTATACGTACCGCGCGGGAGGGACATCGACGCGCTGGCACATCACGCGGCGCTGGGGGCGGATGCCGAAACCGCCACGGTGGCTCTGCCATACGTGCGCGCGGCGGCGCGGCGGTGTGTGGAGCGGCGGATGCGGGCCGATGCCGTGCGGCGGTGGCGATCGGTGCTCGCGCTGCACGATCTGGCCGGGCACACCGGCGCGGGAGCCGCGCGCGCGGATCGGCTCGCGGTGGTCGAGGCGCGCTGCGAGCTGGTGGTGGCGCTGGCCTACGACGGGCAGCACATCGCCGCGCGGGCGGCGCGCGAGCAGGCGCTCGATCTGGCCGAATCACTCGGCGGCACAGCGTCATCGCCGGGCGGGACGCAGCTGCTCGCGCACGCCGTCACCTGCTGGCCGACGCCGCTCATCTGGTCGGTGCACGACTGGCACACCCCGGACCCGCGCATCCGCGAACCGCTGCGCCTGGCCTGCGCCGATACCGGGTTGCCGGTGCGCACGCGAATTCTGTTGCAGGTCACCGCCGTTTTCGATCGCGCCGTCGAGGAACCCTCGGCGGCCCGCATCCTGGCCGGTTCGGCCATGGCCCTGGCCGAACCGCTCGACGACCCGGACCTGCTGTGCACGGTGCTCAACGCGCAGGCGTTCGCGGCCTTCGCGGCGGGCGGCTTCCTGCGCGCCCACGACCTCGAACGGTATGCGACCCGGCTGCTCGAGGTGTCCACCGCGGCCGAACTCACCGAGTTCCGCGCGCTCGCACACTATCTGCTGTTCCGCGCCACCCTGGCCGACGCCGATCTGGTGGCCGCCGCCGAACACGCCGGACGGGCCGGCGAATACGCCACCGACGGACAGCTGCGGCACCTGCTGGACGCCATCGCGCCCTTCGGCATGGTGCTGGAACTGTTGCGCGGCAATACCGATGAGGTGCTGCGCCTGCTCGGCGAGGGCTCTGGCGAACTGGACGACCTGGTGGCGCACTCCGGCGAGGGCGCGGCCGAACCGACCCGCGACGGCAATGCGCTGCACGTCGGCATCGCCGTCTCCATCGGCTGGCTGCGCAACGACATGTCCGTCTACCTGAATGATCTGCGCGAGCGCACCGCTCTCAAACCGGAGCTGTTCATCCACGGTTACGCACTGGCCCTGGTGCATTCGGGCCGCCCGGAGGAGGCGCGTCGCGTGCTGGCCGCCGCACCTCCACTGGCTCCGCAGTTCTGGTCCACCTTCACCGGAGTGAAGGCCCGCCTCGCCATCGCCCTCGAGGATCCGGCCATGGCGCTCGGCGTCTACCAGCAACTGCTGCCGTACTCGGGCACCGTCTGCGGTCTGGAGACCGGCGCCTCGGTGCTCGGGCCCATGGATTGCATCCTCGCCGAGCTGGCCACCTACCTCGGCGACCACGAGCGGGCCGCCGGTCACCGCGCCGCCGCCGAGGAACTGCAGGACAGACTGCAATCCGAGCTGGCCGAACTCGCACCCCAGGGCGTCGGGCTCATGCAGCCCAGCCGCCTCGGACCGATGGGCCGCAGCCGGCTGGTCCACCGCCCATGAGGGAACTCCGCGGCCGGGTGGAACGTCCATATTGGTAAGGCCGACGGCCGGCCGGAACGGGGGAGGACCGAATGACAGTCGAGCTCGAGCGCCCGCAGCGCAGAGGGCGGCGCTGGCTGGCGGTGAGCGCCGTTGCGCTGGTGGTGATTTCGGCGCTGAGTGCCGGGGGAGTGCTCGGCGTGCGGTGGTGGCAACAGCACCGGCACGAGGAGTCCTACGGCCCGCGGGAGATGGACGGGCGTCTGCTGCACGACTTTCCGCAGGTCGATTCCGCCGGGTTGAGTCCCGGGCAGGCGCAGGTGGTCGATGTTCTGCGACAGCAATTCGACGAACAGAGCGGTAGGGACAAATACTCCGAGGGCATTGCCGAACCCTGGTGCGCCGACTTCGTCAGCTGGGTGATGCGCGCGGCCGGTCAACCGTTGAGCAATCCGAATTCCGGATCCTGGCGGATTCCCGGCGTCTACACCCTGGAGGAGTACTACCGGGGACAGCATCGTTTCGAGCAGGCGAACAACGGATATCTACCACGGGTCGGCGATGTGGTGATGTACTCGGATTCCAGTGTGTTCCATCAGCACACGAATATCGTTATCGCGGTGGATTCGGATACCATCACCACGGTGGGCGGCAATGAGGCCGGTGAATCCGGCGGTGTCGCCATCCACAAATTCCGGGCGTCCGGCACATCGGGGCTGGTCGGCTTCGGGCGATTGGGAACACGCTGATTCCACATTCTGGAAACACGCGGGGCGGGGTGTACTACTGAGCGCATCTTCCGCTTACGATGGGTTTCGGCGGCGCCCGGCAGCGTCGTCGATTGATCCCTGTCCTGCTGCCCCCTCATCGGCAGGACAGGGGTCCCCGCCCGACGAAAGTAGCTGATGACGTCGTCCGACCAACCGACCTGGATCGATTACGCCGAATTCGGCGAACGTTTCGTGGCGGCGGCGGTGACGGAAACCCGGATCGAATCAGCGGTCTCCAGCGTGGCCGGGCGCGGAATCACCATCGGCCCCTTCGGAATCGGGCCCGCCGGGCTCGCCCGGTTCGTGGCCAAGGGCAGCATCGGCAAACCCACCGTCATCCGGCGCGGGCCGCACGTGCACTTCGACGTCATGCTCCCGGTGAAACTGCGGGTCGACGTCACCCTCGGCGGGCAGCGGCTGCGGCTGGAGGCGGTGGTGGAGATCGACCTCAGCATGCACGCCCGCACCGCCGATCCGCTGCTCATCGTCATCGACATTCCCCCGGTCACCGGGCGCGACGTCAGCTTCGTCATGCGCGCGCAGGCCATCGGCACCGCCTGGGAACTGCTGCTGGACCCCATCGCCAAACTGGTGCAGCGCGAGGTCGCCAATCGCATCAATGGCATTCTGGCCGACCCGGATTCGCAGCGCGGCCGCACCTTCGACGTGCAGGCCATCATGGACGGCACCCGCTCGGCCTACCGCGGGCGGCCCACCCACGAGTGGATCGGCTACGACGAATTCGGCCGCCGGTTCTTCGCGCGCATCGTGACCGCGGAGCGGGTGCGCCAGGTGGTGGAATCGATGGCGGGCAAGCCCATCGAGGTCGGCCCGCTGCGCACCGGCCCGGGCAACAAGGCCGAGGTCTGGGTGCAGGGCAGTGTGCGACTACCGAGGGTCGCCGCCGCGGGTCCGGTCACCGTCACGCCCGTGCCCGAGCCGCGGATCGCCGAATTGCCCCATGCCGCGGCCGAATCGGCCGCGACGGCGGCCGCGGCAGCCGAGGCACACGCGAACTCCCACGATCCGGCGCTGGTCCGCTTCGACCTCACCATTCCGGTGAGCCTGGACATCTCCGTGGACGTGCTCAAGACCAACCGCTATCGGGCCGAGGTGCAGGTGCCCGTGGCCCTCACCGCGCGTGCCGCCGAGCCGTTGCTGATCGTCATCGACGCCGTACCGCCGCGCGCCCGCGACATCGATCTGGAGATGACCGCCGAGGGCTGGCGAGCGGCCGCGCTGGGCAAGCTGGCCGGCATGCGCAAGCAGATCGCTGCCCAGGTGGCGAAGGTCGTGCGCGCGGAGGTGGCCGACGTGTCGCGCCGGACCATCAATGTGGGCGCCCGGTTGGACTCGACGCGCGTCTGAGGTCCCCGGCCGCGGCAATTCGATAGCTGTTTGTTAGCCATCGGCCGGTCGTTGCCCGGTTTCGCCCCGATGTGACATATGGTGCCGATGTGCTCGATGAGCCTGGCGATTCCAATGTGAATATGGTGAAATGAGGGCACGTTCAGGGCTCCCGGCGCACGGATGATCTTGTTTTCATCGGGGAAGGTGCGCCGGGCACGCCGCAAGTAGTTCCAACCGGTCACCGGTGAGACGCCGTCTCCCAATCGTCACGACTGGAATGTTCGACCAGCGAGTGTGTGCGAAGGAGCCCGTGATGCGTCCTGCCCATGTCAATCGACGGAACTTCCTCTCCGGGTCCACGGCTCTCGCCGCCGGAATCACCGCCGGACTGACCCTCCCACCCGCCACCGCGGCAGCCGGGCAACAGCTCGGCACCCTCCTCGACTACGCCGGCGGCGTCCCCTCCGCCCAATCCATCAGCGACGACGGCCATATCGGCGTCATCCGCTACGTTTCCGACCGGCGGCCCGGCGCCGAATGGATGGCGGGCAAACCGCTGCTCGCCCGCGAGGTCGACGCCCTGCGCGCCGCGGGCCTGTCGGTGGTCTCCTGCTACCAGTTCGGCAAGGGCCCGACCGCCGACTGGCGCGGCGGTTACGCGGCCGGATTGCAGCACGCCGCACGGGGATTGATCCTGCACAAGGCCGCGGGCGGGCCCGACACCGCGCCCATCTACGCCTCCATCGACGACAACCCCGGCGACGACGATTTCGAGCAGTTCATCGAGCCGTACCTGCGCGGCTGGGAGACCGTCATCGGGCACGGCCGCACCGGCGTCTACGCGAACTCGCCGACCATCGACAACATTCGGGACGCGGGACTGTGCTCGTTCTTCTGGCAACACAATTGGGGCACCCCGAAGGGCTACGTCAATCCCGCCGCCACCCTGCACCAGTTCGAGATCGACAAGCGCGAGGTCGACGGCGTCTCCGTGGACGTCAATGCCGTACTGGCCCCGCAGTATGGCCAATGGTGGTAGTCAGGTCTGGCAGTGGCAGGTCGGGTCGGTCGCCAGGTCCGGCTCCTCGGGGACGACCCGGAGCATGAGGTGGGGATCGGTGTGTTCGTCCTCGCCGCTGCCGTCGGCGAAGACCTCACCGTTCCCGTTCCAGGAGAACAGGGACCAGCGGGACAGCGCCGAGAATGCGGAGCCGAGGCTGCCGAAGGAAGCCGAGGAGATGAGAGAGCCGAACGAGCCCACCGACCCGATCGACAGCACCGAGCCCACGCTGCCGATGGACAGGATCGAATAGGCCGAGCCGATCGACAGGATCGATCCCTCGGAACGGATCGAGAGGATCGACCGGCGCGAATACAGTCCCCGAACGGGGTTGGTCACAGCGGCCATAGATGTCGGTCTACCACAGGAAACCGGCCGTGCAAACGATTTCGCCCCCGTCCCTTCCGTGTAGTTACGGAGGAGAACGGGGGCGAAATTCTCGGCTACCTCGGGGTGTCGGCTAGGCGACCGTGAAGAATCCGATGGTCGGCAGGAACGAGCAGGTGATCGGCTGTGACTCCGGATCGGCCTGAGTCGTCAGCGAACCCGAGACGATGGCGACCACACGACCGGAACCGGTATTGGCGATGGCCGACAGGGTGGCCGGGCCGTCCGGGTTGATGTGCGCGTCATTGGTCAGGTTCTGGGTGGCGGTGGCGCGCGTGTCGAGGTTCAGCCACTGCACCGTCATCGGGGCAGGCTGCACATCGGTGGGCTGCTTGGTGCCCAGCGCGGTGAACACGAAACCGGCCTGACCCTGCGCCGGTCCGGGCGGGGGCAGCTGCGCCGGACCGCCGACGGCCAGCGCGGTGCCCACCGAGTCGGCGGAGGGGGAGATGCAGCCCTTGCCGATGGTCGGCCACAGGAACTGCGAGATGACCGGGCCATCCTTCGGGATGTCCGGGCCGCCACCGCCACTGCCGTCGAGGAACGTGATGACGGCGAGCAGCGTGGTCTTCACCTGCGCCGGCAGGTTGCTGCTCTCCAGTAGCTGCTTGGCCTGGGCGAGAATGGCGTTCTTGGGGCCCGCGTCCGCGATATCGGCGGGACCGGTGGCCGCGCCGATGATGGCGGGGACCAGCGAGGCCAGCGCGTCGACCGGAACCCCTTCGGGGATCATCGGAATCGACGCGCTCTTGGGTGCCGGCGCGGGGTTCGCGTCGGCCGTCGGCACGGCGACGGTGGCGCAGGCCGCCAGGGCCAATGCGGACATTGCGAACCGCGATCCTCGGGTGCGAAGCACTGGTGTAGCCGTCCTTACCTTCAGGGACATCTAGCAGCGATGGAGCCATCGCTCCGCGCCACTCTAGGGACCGGGCTGCCGTGTTGTACAGCCGCGGTGTGATCTTGGCGAACTCGATCAGCTGACGCTATCGAACGGGAGACCAGAGTGCCTGTTACAGATGGGGTCGGTGATGTAAATGTTACAGCGGAGGGTCCGCGCTGCACGGAACATTCTGCTGGGCGACTACGCTTGCCGGGGCCACCGCAACGCCGCATTCGCGAGGCCCGCAAGCCGCATTCGCCAGCCGTGCACTCGGCCGGTGACCCGCCCGAGCTGAAAGACAGTGCCGTGAATCGACACTTCCATATGGCCGCCGCGGCACTGGGTATTTCGGTGCTGGCCCGGCTCGCGTGGGTCCTGTTCCTGCCCAATGGCATGAACTTCGTGGACCTGCACGTCTATGTGGACGGCTCCGCGAATCTGTTCGGCGGAAATCTCTACGACTACACCGATTCCAGTAAGACGCCGGACTTTCCGCTGCCGTTCACCTATCCGCCGTTCGCGGCGCTGGTGTTCTATCCGCTGCATTTCCTGCCCTTCGGGGTGGTAGCCATCGGATGGCTGCTCGCCACGGTGGCGGCGCTGTTCGGCGTGGTGTGGTCGGCGCTGGAGATGATGGTCGGCCGCGAGGCCATGCGTGAGCGGTCCTGGCGCACCGCCGCGGTGGCGTGGACGGCGATCGGCATGTGGCTGGAGCCGGTGCGCTCGACCTTCGACTACGGCCAGGTCAATGTGTTCCTGGTGCTGCTCGCCATGATCGCGGTCCGCAGCGCGCGATGGTGGGTGTCGGGCACGCTGGTCGGCGTGGCCGCCGGCATCAAGCTGACCCCGGCCGTCACCGGGCTGTATTTCGCGGCCCGCAAACGCTGGTTCACGGCGATCTGGTCGGCGCTGGTCTTCTTCGGGACCATTCTGCTGACCTATTTGTTCGCCCCCGGCGAGACCAACAAGTACTTCCGCGAATTGCTCGGCGACGCGCATCGCATCGGGCCGGTCGGATCGGCGACCAATCAGTCGCTGCGCGGCGCGCTCAGCCGGCTGCTCGGCCACGACGTGGTGTCCGGGCCGGTGTGGATCGCGGCCGCGCTGGTGACGGCCGTGCTCGCGTTCTTCGCTTGGCGCGCACTGGATTCCGACGATCGGCTGGGCACGCTGATCATCGTGCAGCTGTTCGGGTTGATGGTGTCGCCGATCTCCTGGTCGCACCACTGGATCTGGCTCCTGCCGGTCATCCTGTGGCTGTGCTACGGCCCGCTGCGGCAGGCGGCGGGCGCCCGGGTGCTGGCCGGTTACTGGCTGGTGGTGACGCTGATCGGCGTGCCCTGGGTGCTGGGCTTCTTCCAGGATTCGATCTGGACCATCTCGCGTCCGGGCATCCTGTCCTGGGTGGGCGCGGTGGACGTGCTCGGCGTGCTGGCGCTCTATGCCTGGATCATCCGGGCGGGCCGGCTCAGCCCCGGGCATCCGGTCGATCGATCTCGTGCGCAAGAGCTGTCCGACCGGTGAGGTGAGATTTTCAGCGCGAGATCCGCGTCCCGAATATCTCGGGCGCCTCGAATGTCGGTGGTGCCCTTAATATTTGGGGTGCGCGGGATAATCGTTGGTCCGGTTACGCTCAGCGAGCGCTGAAAAGGCCTGCTCGCCAGCCGTGAATTCCGGTCGGTGATCCACCCGACCGAAAGTCCATGCCGTGAATCGACGTTTCCGCCTGGCCGCCGCCGCCCTCGGCATCTCGGTGCTGGTCCGCCTGCTGTGGGCGCTGTTCTGGCCCAGCAATCTGATCCTCGTGGACCTGCACGTGTATGTCGAAGGGGCCGCGAATCTGTTCCGCGGGAACCTCTACGACTGGACCGATTCCAGTCGGTCACCACAATTTCCGCTGCCGTTCACCTATCCACCGTTCGCGGCGCTCGTCCTGTATCCGCTGCATTTCCTGCCCTTCGACGTGGTGGCCGTCGGCTGGCTGCTGGCCACGGCGGCGGCGCTGTTCGGCATCGTGTGGATCTCGCTGGAGATGATCGTGGGCCGGGAGGCCATGCATGACCAGTCCTGGCGCACCACCGCGGTGGCGTGGACCGCGGGCGGCATGTGGCTGGAACCGGTGCGGTCCACCCTCGACTACGGCCAGGTCAATGTGTTCCTGGTGCTGCTCGCCATGGCCGCGGCGCGCACTGCCCGATGGTGGGTGTCGGGTGCGTTGATCGGCCTGGGTGCCGGAGTCAAGCTGACCCCGGCGGTGACCGGACTGTATTTCGTGGCCCGCCGGCAGTGGCTCGCGGTGATCTGGTCGGCGGTGGCCTTCGCCGGGACCATCGGCCTGACCTTCCTGCTCACGCCGGGGGAGACCAGGAGGTACTTCGGGGAACTGGTCGGCGACCCGGGCCGCATCGGGCCGGTCGGTTCGGTGATCAATCAGTCGCTGCGCGGGGCGCTCAGCCGCCTGGCCGGCCACGACATCGGGTCCGGGCTGCTGTGGAAGACATCCGTGCTGGTGACGGCCGTGCTCGCGTTCTTCGCCTGGCGCGCACTGCGTTCCGACGATCGGCTGGGCACGCTGATCATCGTGCAGCTGTTCGGTTTGATGGCGTCGCCGATCGCCTGGTCACACCACTGGGTTTGCCTGGTCCCGCTGATTCTGTGGCTGCTCCACGGTCCGCTGCGCGAGGCCGCCGGTGCGCGCCTGATGGCCGCCTACTGGCTGTTCACGACAGTGATCGGGGTGCCCTGGATGCTGGGAACCCTGCAGAAGTCGATGTGGGATATATCGCGTCCGGGTTATCTGGCCTGGCTGGGCGCGGCGAACGCGATCGGGGTGCTGGCCCTCTATGCGTGGATGATCCGGGCCGGGCGGCTCAGCTCTGGGCGTGCAGTTGATCGATCTCGTGAGCGAGAGCCATATCGCGTTTCGTGAGACCGCCCGCGGCGTGGGTGGACAGCGTGAAAGTGACCCGCCGCCAGCGGATATCGATATCGGGATGGTGGTCGGCGGCCTCGGCCGCGGCGGCCACCCGGCGCACCAGTTCGATGCCGGCGATGAACGAGGGGGCCTGGATGGTGCGCGTGATGCTATTGCCCTCATGGGTCCATTCGGGCAGTTCGGTGAGGGCCTTGGCGATGTCGTCGTCGGAGAGCAGCGCAGGACTCATGACTCCGGTTTACTCCGGATTCAGGCTGCCCGCGCGAGTTTCAGGCACTTCTTGAGTTCCTTGCCGCAGCAGCCTGCGGCTTCGGCCTTCTTCATCCGCGTAATCACAACAGGGCATTTCAGGCATCGCGTCTTCTTGCGGCAGCATTTCTTCTTCGGCTTCAGACCGGATACGTGTTTGGCCTTCACCTTGCCCATGGTTGGTTAGCTTAACCTAACCTCCGCCCATTGACCATGTGACCTAATGCGCCCGGTAGTCTGTAGCTCGCCGCATGCCCGGTGGAGTTCGCCATGTTCTCGTCGTAGGCAGCCCCACGCATGAGACCCATCCGGGTCGGCAACAGACTTTTTCACCAGGAGGAATCAAACGTGTCGTCTGTCGAGTTCCGAAACGTCGCCATCGTGGCGCACGTCGACCACGGCAAGACAACACTGGTCGACGCCATGCTCCGGCAATCCGGTGCGTTCGCCGAACGCGCCGAACTCGTCGACCGAGTGATGGACTCCGGTGACCTCGAGCGCGAGAAGGGCATCACCATTCTCGCCAAGAACACCGCTGTTCACCGGCATAACGCCGACGGATCGGTCACCGTCATCAATGTCATCGACACCCCCGGCCACGCCGACTTCGGTGGTGAGGTGGAGCGCGGCCTGTCCATGGTGGACGGCGTCGTGCTGCTCGTCGACGCGTCCGAGGGTCCGCTGCCGCAGACCCGCTTCGTGCTGCGCAAGGCCCTCGCGGCCTCGCTGCCGGTGATCCTGGTCGTCAACAAGACCGACCGCCCGGACGCCCGCATCGAGGAGGTCGTCGAGGAATCCCACGACCTGCTGCTGGACCTGGCCTCCGACCTCGACGACGAGGCCTCCGAGGCCGCGGAACTGGCCCTCGACCTGCCGGTGCTCTACGCCTCCGGCCGCGCGGGCGTGGCGTCCACCAGCCGCCCCGACAATGGCCAGGTGCCGGCCGCGGAGAACCTCGACGAGCTGTTCGAGGTCCTCATGAAGTACGTTCCCGCTCCCAAGGGCGACCCGAAGGCCACCCTGCAGGCGCACGTCACCAACCTCGACGCCTCCCCGTTCCTGGGCCGAATCGGCCTGGTGCGCATCCACAACGGCACCCTGAAGAAGGGCCAGAACGTCGCGTGGATGCACGGTGACGGCGTCAAGACCGTCAAGATCACCGAGCTGCTCAAGACCATCGGCGTCGAGCGTCAGCCCGGCGAGGAGGCCGTGGCCGGTGACATCGTCGCCATCGCGGGCATTCCGGACATCATGATCGGCGACACCCTCGCCGACGTCGACAACCCGGTCGCGCTGCCGCGAATCACCGTCGACGAGCCGGCCATCTCGGTGACCATCGGCACCAACACCTCGCCGCTGGTCGGCCGGGTGCAGGGCCACAAGCTGACCGCCCGCATGGTGAAGTCGCGCCTGGACCAGGAGCTGGTCGGCAACGTGTCGCTGCGGGTGCTCGACATCGGCCGCCCGGACGCCTGGGAGGTGCAGGGCCGTGGTGAGCTCGCGCTGGCCATCCTGGTCGAGCAGATGCGCCGCGAGGGCTTCGAGCTGACCGTCGGCAAGCCGCAGGTGGTCACCAAGACCGTCGACGGCAAGGTGCACGAGCCCTTCGAAGAGCTGACCATCGACTGCCCGGACGAGTACCTGGGCGCGGTCACCCAGCTGCTGGCCGCCCGCAAGGGCAAGATGGTCCAGATGAGCAACCACTCGGCCGGGTGGGTGCGCATGGAGTTCATCGTCCCGTCGCGTGGCCTGATCGGTTTCCGCACCGATTTCCTCACCGAGACCCGCGGCACCGGTATCGCCAATGCCGTGTTCGACGGCTACGCGCCGTGGGCCGGTGAGATCCGCGCCCGCCACACCGGTTCGCTGGTCTCCGACCGCAATGGTTCGGTCACCCCGTTCGCCATGATCCAGCTGGCCGACCGTGGCCAGTTCTTCGTGGAGCCGGGCGCCGACACCTACGAGGGCCACGTGGTCGGCATCAACCCGCGTGCCGAGGACCTCGACATCAACGTCACCCGCGAGAAGAAGCTGACCAATATGCGGTCCGCCACCGGTGACGTGCTCGAGACCCTGGCCAAGCCGCTGCAGCTGGACCTCGAGAGCGCGATGGAGTTCTGCACCGACGACGAGTGTGTCGAGGTCACCCCGGAGATCGTGCGGGTCCGCAAGGTCACCCTGAATGCCAACGACCGCCAGCGTGAGATCTCGCGCCGCAAGGCCCGCGACAAGGCTGTGTCCAACTAGCCTCCGCTTCGCTCCGGCAGTTCGCGGCCCTGTTACCCCGGTCTTCCCTCCCTCCGCTCCTCCGCTTCGCTCCCCCGCTCCGGTCAGTCCAGACCGGGGCGGGCCGCGAACCTTTGGGCGGGTGTCGTGCACAACGGTGCTCACACGGGGTGGGACCGGGGTTCTGCGATTGAGTTCGGGGCACGACTACCAGCGGCGGCGTTGGTCGTCGGGCCGTGGAAGGTGGATCCAGTAGAGTGCCGAACGTGAGAACGGGGGCCCGGATGCGCGCATCGTGGCGCGCGGTGCTGTTGATGGTGGCGACCCTGTTGGCGGTCGCGACCGGGTGCACCGCGAATCCGCCACCGCCCATCGAATCCACCGACAGTCCGAAGACGCAGCCGGCCAAGCCGGGGAAGAACTCCGTCGTGGTCGGGGTCGACGACATCGGGATCGGGTTCAATCCGCATCTGCGGTCGCAGCAGTCGCCGGCGACGGCGGCGGTCGCGTCGATGGTGTTGCCGAGCCCGTTCCGGCCAGGTCCGACGCCGGGGGTGCCGGGCGGCACGGACTGGATACTGGATCCGGCGCTCATGGTGTCGGCGGATGTGACGGCGCAGGAGCCGTTCACCATCACCTACCAGCTCAAGAACGAGGCGTCCTGGTCCGACGGCGCACCCATCGCGGCCGAGGACTTCAAATACCTCTGGCAGCAGATGATCACGCAGCCGGGCACGGTGGATCCCGCGGGCTATCGGCTGATCTCGGATGTCAGTTCGTCGGCGGGCGGCAAGACGGTGACGGTCACCATGACGCAGCCGTATCCCGCCTGGCGGCAGCTGTTCTCGGATCTGCTGCCCCAGCATCTGGTCAAGGACTCGGGTTTCGAGCAGGGGTTGATCGACACCATCCGGATCTCGGGCGGCCAGTTCCGGATCAAGCAGGCCGACCGCGGCCGCGAGGAGATCCTGCTGGAACGCAACGACCGGTACTGGGGTCAGCCCGCGGTGCCGGATCAGATTCTGTTGCGGCGCGGCGGAACTCCCGCGCAGGTGGCGGAGTCGCTGCGGGTCGGGGACGCGCAGATGGCGCTGGTGCACGGCGGTGTGGCGTTGCAGGCGCAGCTGGCGGCGATTCCGTCGGTGCGCACGGCCACCATGCCGCAGTCGCGCGAGATGCAGCTGGCGCTCAACGGCCGCAGCGGCGACCTGGCCGATGTCCGGGTGCGGCGCGCGGTGCTGGCGCTGCTGGATCCGGTGCTGCTGGCCACGGTCGGTGCGCAGACCGGCAGCTGGGTGGAACCGGCTCGGGCGCAAGTACTTTCGCCCTCGGATCCGGGTTATGTCGCGACCCAGCCGCCGCGCCTGAGCCAGGAGGAGGCGTTCGGGCTGCTGGCCGAGGCCGGATTCGCGCGGGCCGCGGAGACGCCGGCCACGCAGTCGGCGACCTCGCCCGCCCCGCAGCCGCGGTCGCTGGCCAAGAACGGTAAATCGCTGACGGTGCGGATCGGCGCGGTGGACGGCGACACCACCACGCTGGCGGTGGCCAATACCGCCGCCGACCAATTGCGCAGTGCCGGAATCGATGTCGTCGTGCGCAGTGTCACGGCCTCGCAGCTGTACGGCAAGGAGCTGACCGACGTCGGGGTCGACGCCGTAGTCGGCTGGGAACGCACCGGCGAGGATCCGGCCACGGTGCTGGCGTCGCGGTACGGGTGCACGCCGGTGGCGCCGCCCGGTGACACCGCGGACACCACCGTCGCGGACGGGGCGAAGAAGTCCCCGTCGAATGTGTCCGGCGTGTGCGATCCGACCCTGCAGCCCGCCATCGACGCGGCCCTGCGCGGCATCGATGTGGGCAAGGTGATCGGCGAGACCGAGCCCAAGCTGTGGGAACTGGCGACGGTGCTGCCCATCGTGCAGGACACCCAGGTCGCCGCGGCGGGCCCGCGGGTGGACGGGGCCTCGCTGAGCGGCGCCATTCAGACCGGCATCTTCGGTGATGCCGCCAACTGGCGGAGGCTGCCGTGAATCCTCTCGATGCTTCCCGGCACGGTCTGCTGCTGGTGCACGCGCATCCGGACGACGAGTCCATCACCACCGGCGGCACCATCGCTCACTATCGCAAGCGCGGCGTCCCGGTCACCGTGGTGACCTGCACGCTCGGCGAAGAGGGCGAGGTCATCGGCGACGATTACGCGCATCTGGTGGCCGGGCAGGCCGATCAGCTGGGCGGTTACCGCATTCTCGAATTGACCAGGGCGCTGGCCGAATTGGATGCCGGGGTGCCGCATTTCCTGGGCGGCGCGGGCCGCTGGCGGGATTCCGGCATGGCCGGGACGCCGTCGGCGCGCAATCCCCGCGCGTTCGTGAACTCCGGCACCGCCGCGACCGACGCGCTGGTGCAGGTGATCCTGGAGCTGCGCCCGCGCGTGGTGATCGGCTACGACCCGCTCGGCGGCTACGGGCATCCGGATCACGTTCGCGCGCACCAGATCACCATGGCGGCCGTCGACGCCGCCTCGGACTGGGGCTGGACGGTCCCGAAGGTGTACTGGACGGTCACCGACCGCACCGTGCTGGCCATGCACACCGAGTCGTTGAAGCGCCGCACGGTGGATCAGCTGCCGGGTGCGCTGCCGCGCGGCTGGCGGCTGCCGCACGCGGGCGAATTGGCCTGTGTGCCAGCGGAATCCGTGACCACCACGGTGGATGTCTCGGATGTGCTGGCGGCCAAGCGCGCGGCCCTGCGGGCGCACGCGACCCAGGTGACGGTGGCCCCCTCGGGCCGGGAGTTCGCGCTGTCGAACGATGTCGCCCAGCCGGTGCTGCCGGAGGAGCATTACATTCTGGTGCGTGGCGAGCGCGGCCCGCTGGGCCCCGACGGCCGCGAACATGATCTTCTCGGTGGCCTGGAATGAGAGACTGAGGCTATGTACAACTGGGACCTGCAGAACGCGATCGCGGCGTTCGTCGAGAGCCAGCGCCCCTACTTCGAGTGGCAGCACGAGCTGTACCTCTCGGTGCTCTACGGCTTCGTGGACATGCAGAGTCAGCTGCTGACGCTGCTCGGATTCCCGCCGGTGCCGTGACGGCGGCCGTCGGTGCCCGGACGGGCGATGCGGTGATGGCGGCGGGACCGGCGCGCGGGGTGCTGACCGCGTTGATCGGCACGCTGCTGCTGGCCGACGCGGTGATCACGCTCGGGTTCGAGGTGCTGTTCCTGCCGATCTACGCCGGCCGGGCCCACATCCCGGAGCCGACGCCGGTGCTGGCCGCGGGCACCCTGGCCTCGAGCATGACCGACGGCGCGATCGCGGTGCCGCTCACGGCCCTGGCCGCCGCGGTGGTGAACGTGCTGCTGGTGATGGGCATGGGTGTGATCACCAAGCGGATCGGGGTGATGGCCCTGCCGATTCTGGTGTGGGTCCTGGGTTTCCTGATCTGCGCGGGTTTCAGTCCCAGCGGGTACGCCCTGCTCATGGGTGACTGGCCGACCATGCTGCTGCTCATCTGCGGTCTGCTGCCCGCGGGCATGTACCTCTACTACCGGGCGACCGTCCGCCTGGCCCGGACCGGAGCCTGACCGGACCGTCCTGCGGTTTTTCGACCCTTTTCCTCCGCGCTGTCACACTTCGGCGCCCTGTCTCGTCCCCCTCGTGAATCGCAATCACGATCAGGAACGAGGGAAGACGATGGGATTCGACGAACTGCGCAATGCTGTCCGGGGCCGCGTCCTGGAGTCCGGTGACGCGGACTTCGAGCAGGCCGCGCAGCCGTGGAGCCTGGCCGTGACGCAGCCGGTGGCGGCGGTCGCCGAGGTCGCTGACGCCGCGGAGGTGGCGGCCGTGGTCCGCTACGCGGGTGCCGCGGGCCGTCCGGTGGTGACCCAGCCGACCGGGCACGGCGCGGCGGGCGGCATCGATACCGCGATCCTGCTGCGCACCGGCGCGCTGAACCGGCTCGAGATCGATCCGGTCGCGCGGGTGGCCCGGGTCGGTGCGGGCGTGCGGTGGGGGCGGGTGCAGGCGGCTGCGGCGGCGCACGGTCTGACCGGGCTCGCCGGCAGCAATCCGGTGGTCGGCGTGACGGGTTACACGCTGGGCGGCGGCAAGAGCTGGTTCGGCCGTAAGTACGGCTGGGCGTCGAATGCGGTGCGCGCCTTCGAGATCGTGGACGCCGAGGGCCGCCCGGCCCGGGTGACCGCGGACAGTGATCCGGACCTGTTCTGGGCATTGTCCGGTGGCGGTGGCGATTTCGCCGTGGTGACGGGCCTCGAGTTCGAGCTCTTCCCGGCGCCGGGGCTGTACGGCGGCCGCATCACCTGGACCGCCGATCGGCTGCCCGAGGTGTGGGAAGCCTTCCGTGAGTTGACTTCTCGAGCCCCCGATGAGTTGTCGGTGTGGTTCAACCGTTTCCAGTTCCCGCAGGCGCCGGAGATGGTGGGCGTGGATCTCGCCTATCTGGGCGATCCGGAGCAGGGCCGGACCCTGGTGTCCGCGCTGGACCGGATCGGCGGCGCGCTCACCGATACGCGGGCCGCCCGGTCGGTGGCCGAGCTCGGCGACATCACCCAGGAGCCGGTCGATCCCAGCCCGGCCATCACCCGCGGCGAACTCCTCGACGACCTGTCCCCGGCGGCGGAGAAGATCATTCTCGGCGAATCCCTCGCACCGCTGGTCAGCGTTCAGGTCCGCCATCTGGGCGGCGCGCTGGCCCGCCCGGCCGCGGGTGCGCGCGGTGCGCTCTCCGACCGCTACCTCGTCTCCACCCTCGGTCTCGGTCTGCCCCACCTGCGAGAGGCGGTGCACGCCAGGGCAAATGCGCTGGTGGCGGAGTTCGGCGCGCTGGTGACGGGCAAGAAGCCGTTCACCTTCCTGGCCCCCGGTGAGTCGGCCGCCGCGGCCTTCGACGCGGCGACCCTGGACCGCCTGCGCACGATCAAGCGTGAGCGAGACCCTCAGAACGTGATTCGCTCGAACTACCCGGTGCTCGGCTGATCGTGCTGAAGTCCGGCTCGGCGGTGGAGCATTCGATCCGCCGCCGCGCCGTTCGGTCACCGCCCGGCGGGGGTGCCCAGCTGTCCGGGGGTGACCGCGTCGATCAGGGACCACGCCTGGTCGATCGGCAGGTCGATGACGCGGTAGCGCTTCTTGCCCGCGGCGGAGGCGGCCACGACCGTGGCCACGCCGGCGCGACGCTGGAACAGGGTCTGGCGGACGGTCCAGCCGATGACGCCGGGGGCCTCCAGGCAGTCGCGGTCGCGGTCCAGGCAGCCGCTGCGGGTGATGAGCCAGGCCGGTTTGCCGTCGGCGGCAGGGAGCACGGCGTGGCCGAGGCCGCGGTAGCGGTCCCGGGCGAGGGCGGCGGCGATGGGGGTGGCGATGGCGAGCGTGATCCACAGCCAGAGCGGGATGTGGCCGCCCGCAAGGGAAATGACGAGCAGCAGCGCCGCGATGGCCGCGAGCGGACTCAGGGTGCGGGTGTAGCGCCGGCGGTGGGCGGCCGGGCCGTGGGGGACCAGCGGCACGGTCACCAGTGGGGGTACCGGCAGGGTGGCTTCGGCCGGAACGGTGGAGGTGCCCAGCAGATGGGCGAGGGTGCGGTGCACGGCGGTGCGGGGAGCCTGCGGCAGGATCTTCTGCCGCGGGCTGGTGCCGGTCATGATGGCTTCGAGTTCGGCGGCTCCGGCCAGGCGCAGCAGCAGGGGCTCGTTCACGGTCGCGCCGCGCAGGCGGGCCAGGTCGAGGGTGGTCTGACGGGTGGTGAACAGCCCGTGCCGGACGGTCAGGGTCTTCCCGTCGTCCAGTACCTTCAGGCCGAACCAGGTCATGAGGTAGCGCGCGCAGGCGGCGAGGCTGACCACCACGATCAGGATCACGACGAGCAGCGCGATCACCCCCGCGATGACGGTCGCGCTGCGGTGCCCGACATCCTGGACCGTTCCGGATCTCAGGAAGAGCTGGGCGAACCCGTACTGGAACGCCAGACCGACGACCGGCGCGATGATTGCGAAGCCGGTCAACGAGAGTGGCGCGTACCGCACCCAATCCGGTTGCCAGTGCGCGATTTCCACGACGGGGTGTCCGGGCGTCGCGTCCGGTGCTTCCCCTTCGGTCGTAACTGTCTGGGCATCAATGGATTCCGTGCCCGCCCGGGTGTGTGCCAGCAGCGCGAGCCGCAGTTCCGGCACCAGTTTGGCATCCAGCGAGTCCAGTTTGAACTGTTCCCGCTTTTCCGCATGCTGCCCGGTGCCGATGGACAGCACCGCCAATCCGAGTACCCGGTGCAGCAGATCGGCCTGCACATCGACCGATCGGACCCGGTTGCGCGGCACCGAAAGTCGTTTGCGCTGAATCAGTCCGGTGCGCAGCTCCACATTGTCGGGGGTGATGCGATAGGTGGTGGTGAACCAGCGGGTGAGCGCGAAGCCGACGATGATCGCCACCACGGCCAGGCTCCACCCGGGATTGTCCCGGCTCGCGCCCGCCACCAGCGTGGCGATCAGCACCGGGATGAAGCGGATGAGCTCGGTGACCGGGTGGACCAGCAGCATGCGCTTGTCGAGCCGCTGCCAGTTCTCGGCGTCCGGGCCGAGGGGCGTCCCCGGCCCCGATCCCGCGGTGATCGGTGACAGCACTTCCGTCGGATAGGAATCCGGAAACACCTCCGGATCCGGCGGTGGCGGCTGGGTCATGTGGCGTCCCCCCGGTGCTGTGCGGCGATGGCGGTGAGCTGGGCGACGGTGTCACGCGCGTCGGCCAGGGCGAGCGCGCTGATGTGCACGGCCCCGGCCGAGGAGGCGGTGGTGACGGTGACGGTGGCCAGTCCGAGTAGCCGCTCCAGCGGTCCGCGGTAGGTGTCCACGGTCTGCACGCGGGTGATGGGCGCGACCCGGCTCTCCTGGGTGAACCAGCCGGTCCGGGTGTAGACGGCCTCGTCGGTGATCTCCCAGCGGTGCACGGCGTAGCGCCACAGCGGGATGGCCACGATGCTGAATATCGCTGCCAGCAGCACGATTCCGAACACCAGCGCCTGCAGGCCGCGCCGGTGTGTGTCGAACAGCGCCCAGACCCCCACTCCGAGGATCGGCACCGCCCACGACAGCGCGGCGCTCAGCGCCCACAGCAGTTTGGCGCGTGGGCTGGGACGCCGCGACGGGTCGGCCAGGATGCCGCCGGGAGCGAGGGGCTGGGACATGCTGCCCATGCTTGCATGAATCCGGCCGCGGAGGCGGTTGTTACCGGATCGGACCGGACGCCCGGTTTTCCGCCGCGGCGTGGGTCCGCTACTTGGGCGTAATACGGAACAGCCCCGTCGTGGTGCCCTGGTATTGGATACGGCCGGGAGCGATGGTGCCGACCATTTCCAGGGTGTCGTTCACGGTGGTCGCGCCGACGAACTGCTCGGTGTCGACCTTGCCGGTATCGGCGTCGATCACCGCGAAGCTGTAGTTGTCGGTCACCCCCGCGCTGCCGCTGCCCAGGCCGCTGCTGCCGCTGCTGCTGCCACTGCCGAGGGCGCCGCTGCCGCTGCCGAGCAGGGAGTGCCGGGTGAAGGTGTAGATCTTGCCGTCCGCCACCGACAGTCGCGGCACCGCCGAGGAGGGCACGGTGTTGGTCCAGACCACGGTGCAGCCGGAGCCGGTGACGTCGATGCGGGTCATGCCGCCCGAGATCGGTGCGCTCGCGGGCTGACTGGTGCCGGCGTTGGGCGGCAGCGCCGGGTAGGGGTAGCCGTAGGTGCTGGCCACGAACACGCTGTTGCCCGAGCCGATGGGGGAGTTCTCGGTGCCGTCGATGGCGGGCACCGAGCACACCGGCCGGCCGGTGGCGGTGTCGAAGACGAGCAGGTTCTCCTTGGTGGCCGCGTTGTCGGTGATGGCCAGGTATTCGGTGCCGTCGCTGGGTCCGAAGAAGGTCGGCGTCGCGCCGGTGCCCCAACTCAATTGGCCGGGCTTGCGGGCCGGACCGCGGTCGTAGGCCTGCCGCCACACGATCTGCGGGTTGCCGCTGCCGTCCACGTTCAGCAGGTACAGCGCGTGGTCGGTGGCCACGGCCATGCCCTGGGGCGCGGTGGCGATGCTGTTGGCCACGTTCTCGCCGGGCGCGAGCACGATCGAATGCGCGGTGCCGTCGGTGTTGACGAATCCGGCCGCGGCGCTGTCGGTGGCGAACCACACCCGGCCCTGGTAGTCGGGGGACACCGAACTGACCGCGTCGCAGGTGCCGCCGCCGCAGTGTCCGGTGACCGCCTGTGTCACATCGGTTTTCGAGGCGATCGACAGTGACCAGGAGCCGTCGGAGCCGCGCTGGTGCCCGATCCGCAGCAGGCTGCCCGAGCCGTCCACGGTGACCATCTGGTCGTGGTTGTCCAGGTAGGCGTAGACCCCGCCGAGCAGGCTGCCCTTGGTCAGGTCGAGGTGCGCGAGGGTGTTGCCGTTGTTCGGATCCAGCAGCAGCACTTCCGGCGCGCGGTCGGTGATCTTCGTGCACAGCGCCTGCGGGAAGCCGTCCGCGCCCTGCAGGATCGTCGGGCAGGCCGCGCCCTCCTCGTGGAAGTCCGCGTTGACGCCGCCGGTGCCGACGCCGGGCAGTGGCGTGGTGTCGGAGGCCTCGGCGTCGCCGTGCATGGTCGCGGTGCCCACCGGTCCCAGGTACGGATTGGCGGGCGGCACCGGTCCGAATGCGGAGGCGGCGCCGGTGGCGATGGTCAGCAGGGCGGCGGCGCCCAGGCCGGCGACGACAGCGGCGCGGCGGATTTTCGCGAGCACGAAGGTCTCCCTCTTCTTCTGCGAAGTGGACGCCCGCGAGGCTATTTCATCGGAACCGAGATTTGAATAGATGAACTCGAGGATGCGAATAATCAACTCGGAATACCGGACGTGGGCGGCAGGTTGGCTCGTTCCATGGCACCCGAGTCGGAACAGCCGGATGGATGGCGCATGATCGAGACCGTGACGGATCTACCGAACCCGAGCCTGCCGCCGAGGCGCACCAGCAGTTCGGCTGCGCCCACGGGTTCCGCCATGCCCGATGGTTCCGCTGTGCGCACCGATACTGCCGTGCCCACCGATTCCGCGATGCGCCGCGCGCTGCGCCGGGCTCGCGACGGTGCGACCCTGAATCTCGACGAGGCCGTGGTGCTGTTGCACGCGCGCGGCGCCGATCTGGAGGATCTGTGCGCGTCGGCCGCGCGGGTGCGCGATGCCGGGCTGCGGGAGTCCGGCTACGCCGGTGAGGTGCTGCCGATCACCTACTCCCGCAAGGTTTTCATCCCCATCACGCATCTGTGTCGCGACCGCTGCCACTACTGCACCTTCGTCACCGTGCCCGGCAAGCTGCGCGCGCAGGGCAAGGACATGTACATGGAGCCGGACGAGATTCTCGAGGTCGCCCGGCAGGGCGCCGAACTCGGTTGCAAGGAAGCGCTTTTCACCCTGGGTGACCGCCCGGAGGAGCGCTGGCCAGAGGCGCGGCAGTGGCTCGACGAGCGCGGCTACGACTCCACCCTGGATTACGTGCGCGCCATGGCGATTCGCGTACTGGAGGAGACCGGCCTGCTGCCGCATCTGAATCCCGGCGTGATGAGCTGGGCGGAGCTGTCGCGGCTCAAGCCGGTGTCGCCGTCCATGGGCATGATGCTGGAGACCACCTCGACGCGGCTGTTCACCGAACCCGGTCAGGCGCACTACGGTTCGCCGGACAAGGACCCGGCGGTGCGGCTGCGCGCGCTCACCGACGCCGGACGCCTGTCGGTGCCGTTCACCACCGGCATCCTGGTGGGCATCGGCGAGACCGTGGTCGAGCGCGCCGAGTCGATTCTCGCGATCCGCAAGGTGCACAAGGCTTTCGGGCACGTGCAGGAAGTCATCGTGCAGAACTTCCTGGCCAAGCAGGACACCGCCATGCGCCACAGCCCGGATGCCGGGATGGAGGAGTTCCGGGCCGCCATCGCCGTGACCCGGCTGCTGATGGGGCCGAAGATGCGCATCCAGGCGCCGCCGAATCTGGTGTCGCTGGAAGAATGCCGGGCGCTGCTGGCGGCGGGTATCGACGACTGGGGCGGGGTCTCGCCACTCACCCCCGACCATGTGAATCCGGAACGGCCGTGGCCGAATCTGGAGACCCTCGCGCAGATCACCGCCGACTGCGGCCATGTCCTCACCGAGCGCATCACCGCCCACCCGAAGTATGTGCTGGCGGGCCCTCCGTGGATCGATCCGCGGATTTCCGAACATGTTGCGGCACTGATGGATCCGAAGACCGGCCTGGCCGCCGATGTGAAGCCGTCCGGCCTGCCCTGGCAGGAGCCCGACCAGGATTGGGAATCGGCCGGCCGCATCGACCTGCACACCGCCATCGACGCCGAGGGCCGCCTGACCGAGTCCCGCAGCGACGCGGGGATTGCCGATGATTCACTAGGAGCGTTCGGCGACTGGGAGAGCATCCGCGAGCAGGTGCTCGAGCTGGCCGGTTCCGCCCCGGAGCGTGTCGGCGCCGATGTGATGGCCGCCCTGCGCGCCGCCGAGCGGGACCCCGCGGGCCTGACCGACGACCAGTACCTGGCCCTGGCCACCGCCGACGGCCCGGCCCTGGAGGCCGTGACCGCGCTGGCCGACCAGCTGCGCCGCGATGCCGTGGGCGACGAGGTCACCTACATCGTCAACCGGAACATCAACTTCACCAACATCTGCTACACCGGCTGCCGCTTCTGCGCGTTCGCGCAGCGCAAGGGCGATGCCGATGCCTTCAGCCTGAGCCCGGCCGAGGTCGCCGACCGCGCCTGGGAGGCCTGGGTCGAGGGCGCGACCGAGATCTGCATGCAGGGCGGCATCGATCCCGAGCTGCCGGTCACCGGCTACGCGGATCTGGTGCGCGCCATCAAGGCTCGCGTCCCCGGGATGCACGTGCACGCGTTCAGCCCGATGGAGATCGTCAATGGCGCGTCCCGCAGTGGGCAGTCGGTGCACGACTGGCTGTCGGCGCTGAAAGAGGCCGGGCTGGACAGCATTCCGGGCACCGCCGCCGAGATCCTGGACGACGAGGTGCGCTGGGTGCTGACCAAGGGCAAGCTGCCCGCCTCGGCCTGGGTGGATGTCGTCACCACCGCGCACCGGCTGGGCCTGAGCTCCAGCTCGACCATGATGTACGGCCACGTGGACAATCCCGCGCACTGGGTGGCCCACCTGCGCGTGCTGCGCGGAATCCAGGACGAGACCGGTGGTTTCACCGAATTCGTGCTGCTGCCGTTCGTGCACCAGAGCGCCCCGCTCTACCTCGCGGGCGCCTCCCGGCCCGGCCCGACCGTGCGGGAGAATCGGGCCGCGCACGCGCTGGCGCGGATCATGCTGCACGGCCGGATCGAGAATATTCAGACCAGCTGGGTCAAACTTGGTATCACCGGAACCCGGCTCATGCTGAACGGCGGCGCCAACGACCTCGGTGGCACGCTGATGGAGGAAACCATCTCCCGTATGGCCGGTTCCGAACATGGATCAGCCAAGACGGTCGAGGAACTGACGGAGATCGCGTCGGGTATCGGCCGCCCGGTCCGGCAGCGCACCACCACCTACGGTGTGCCGCCGACCCGCTCGCTCGCCCGCCTCTCCGCGACTTCGGCGGACGGCTGAGAGCCGTTGGAGTCGCGCACCCGTGCCGGCGGTCAGGTGGGTGTCTGAATTTTGGACGTGCCCGACGAGGTGCCGCCGGCGCAACGAGATCGGTTGTCGCGTTCCGAACGCCTGCCCGGGGTGTGACGGAGGGCGGCAGTTAGGGCAGGCTTTGCAGGAGTAATGTTGTCGGGCCGGGATAGGGTTTTGCCGGGCGGAGTATCCCGTATGTGAGGACAGACTAGGAGAGCGGCAGTGCCGTACATCATCGCTGAACCGTGCGTTGACGTGAAGGACAAGGCGTGCATCGAGGAATGCCCCGTGGACTGCATCTACGAGGGTGGCCGCATGCTGTACATCCAACCGGACGAGTGCGTGGACTGTGGTGCATGTGAACCGGTCTGCCCGGTGGAAGCGATCTTCTACGAAGACGACACCCCGGATCAGTGGGCCGGTTACGTCAACGCCAATGTCGACTTCTTCGACGACCTGGGTTCGCCGGGTGGCGCCACCAAGGTCGGCAAGGTCGACTACGACCCGCCGTTCATCGCCGCGCTGCCGCCGATGGCCAGCGAGTAGGACGAGCATTTGACCGCGCGTGGCCGGGTCAGCGCTCTGCTACCCGATTTCCCCTGGGACACCATCGCTTCCGTGAAGGCGAAGGCGGCGTCGCATCCGGACGGCATCGTCGACCTCTCGGTCGGGACACCGGTCGATCCGGTGGATCCGCTGATCCGCACGGCACTCTCGGCGGTGGCGGAGGTGCCGGGCTACCCGACCACGCACGGTACGCCCGAATTGCGCGAAGCCGTTGTCGCGGCGCTGAAGCGGCGATTCGGGATCACGGGGGTGGACCCGGCGGCGGTGCTGCCGGCCATCGGCACCAAGGAGCTCATTGCCGGGCTGCCGCGGCTGCTCGGCCTGGGATCGCAGGATCTGGTCGTCATCCCCGAGGTCGCCTACCCGACCTACGAGGTGGGCGCGCTGCTCGCCGGGGCTCGTTACGTGCGCGCCGACGGCACCACGCAGCTCGGCCCGGAGCGTCCCGCGCTGATCTTCCTCAACTCGCCGTCGAATCCGACCGGCAAGGTGCTGGGCGTCGACCACCTGCGCAAGGTGGTGCAGTTCGCCCGCGAGCGCGGGGCCATCGTCGCCTCGGACGAGTGCTACCTGGGGCTGGCCTGGGAGGGCCGCGCGGTGTCGATCCTCGACCCCGAGGTCAGCGACGGTGACCACACCGGCCTGCTCGCCATCCACTCACTGTCCAAGACCTCGAATCTGGCCAGTTACCGGGCTGGTTTCGTGGCCGGTGATCCGGCGCTCGTGGCGGAGCTGCTGGAGGTGCGCAAGCACTCCGGCATGATGCTGCCCTTCCCGATCCAGGCGGCCATGACCGCGGCCCTCGGCGATGACGCGCACGAGGTTCAGCAAAAGGACCGCTACCGGGCGCGGCGGGTCGTGCTGCGAGATGCCTTGCAGCGCGCGGGATTCCGGATCGACGACTCGGAGGCGGGTCTGTACCTGTGGTCGACGCGCGGCGAGGAATGCCGCACGACCCTGGATTGGCTGGCCGAGCGCGGCATCCTGGCGGCCCCCGGCGAGTTCTACGGCCCGCGCGGCAATCAGCATGTGCGCATTGCCCTTACCGCCACGGACGAACGAATCACCGCGGCCGCTGATCGTCTGACCAGCTGATTTCCCGTTACCACCGGGCCCGTGATAGCGTCTACGACGTTGCAAGGCCCGGTGGCCGAGCGATTGCAAGGCCCTGTGGCGCAGTTGGTTAGCGCGCCGCCCTGTCACGGCGGAGGTCGCGGGTTCGAGTCCCGTCAGGGTCGCAGTGTTCCGCCTCGCGGTTCCGCCTCCCCGCATCTTCAGCGGGCGGCCTGGGAGCCGTTTACTGCCGGCAATCCGTGCTAGCGCTTGGGAGCCAATCCGATTGTGGCCGTCCCCGGGGAGTTACCCCATCTCGCGAAATCGGTTGTCGCCTCCCTAATTTTGCCCAAAACTGACACACGTTCTCTTCACAACCTCTATAACAGGTTCTCATCGCAACTCGATGAGGAGTCTTTCAGTGCGTGGTCTGTCTTATGAAACCCCCGGTAAGAGTGTCCATGGCAGCAATGTCAGCCGGCGCGGGTTCCTAGCTGCAACAGGTGTCATTCTGGGGGCGGCTGCGCTACTACCGAAGGCGCCTCTGGCCCGGGCGCTACCCACGGGATCGATCAATGACGGTGACACGATGCCGATCCTGGTCATCGGCACCGGCTACGGCGGCGCGGTCGCGGCGCTGCGGCTCGCGCAGGCCGGGCAGAACGTGATCATGGTCGAGAAGGGCATGTCCTGGACCCAGCCCGGGTCCGACGGCAAGGTCTTCTGCAACATGCTGAATCCGGACGGCCGGTCCTTCTGGCTGCGCACCGAGACCGACCAGCCGATCAACCACTTCATGGGCGCGCCCTACAACAAGTCCATCTCCAAATACACCGGTGTGCTGGATTCCGAGCAGTTCAGCGGGATCCGGATCTACCAGGGCCGCGGCGTGGGCGGCGGCTCGCTGGTCAACGGCGGTATGGCGGTGACGCCCAAGCAGGAGAACTTCGCCAGCATCCTGCCGTCGGTGGACGCCGGCTCGATGTACAGCACCTACTACCCGCGCGCCAATGCCGGGCTGAAGGTGAACAACATCGACCAGACCTGGTTCCAGGGCGCGGACTGCTATCAGTTCGCGCGGGTCGGCATCAAGCAGGCGCAGCGGTCCGGGTTCGCGTACACCTTCGTGCCCAATGTCTACGACTTCAACTACATGAAGCAGGAGCAGGCCAGCACCGCCCCGCGGTCGGCGCTCAACGCCGAGGTCATCTACGGCAACAACTACGGCAAGAACTCGCTGGACAAGACCTATCTGGCGGCGGCGTCGGGCACCGGCAAGGTGACCATCGTGCCGCAGCACGTGGTCACCACCGTGTCGCCGGCCAATGGCGGCGGCTACTCGGTGTCGATGAACCAGATCGACACCAGCGGCAACACCGTCAAGGCGAAAACCGTTACGGCGCAGAAGGTCTTCTTCGCGGCCGGCAGTGTCGGCACCAGCAAGCTGTTGGTTACCCAGAAGGCCACCGGCAAGCTGGGCAATCTGCCGGACTCGATCGGCGCCGGCTGGGGCAACAACGGCAATGTCATGGTGGCCCGGCAGAACCAGGCCTGGGACGCCACCGGCAGCCTGCAGTCCTGCATCCCCTGCGTCGGCATCGACAACTGGGCCGACAGCGGCGGCCCGGCCTTCGCGGAGGTGTCGCCGTTCCCGGCCGGCATCGAGACCTTCGCCAGCCTGTACCTGGCCATCACCAAGAACCCCAATCGCGGCACCTTCTCCTACAACTCGGGAACCGGTGGCGTGGACCTGAACTGGCAGACCGCCTGGAACCAGCCCAGCATCGATTGCGCCAAGCGCATCTTCGACAAGATCAACAGCAAGGAAGGCACCATCTACCGGACCGACCTGTTCGGCGAATACAAGACCTGGGGCGACGATTTCGCCTATCACCCGCTCGGCGGCTGCGTGCTGAACGTGTCCACCGACAACTACGGGCGGCTCACCCAGTACCCGGGCCTGTACGTCATCGACGGCTCCCTGATTCCGGGCCTCACCACCGTCAACCCGTTCGTCACGATCACCGCGCTCGCGGAACGCAATATCGAGACGATCATTTCGCAGGACTTCCACTGAGGAAGCGGCCCCGTCGACGGAGAAATTCCGTCGGCGGGGCCGGCCGGGGCGTGTTCGTTCCGGTCGGGCAGCGGCGATCGCGTTAGCCTTGGATATGGACGCTGTCACGGTTGTCCCTGCTCCCGGCAATGAACCGGTGCACACCTATGCCCCCGGCAGTCGCGAACGCGAGCTGCTGGCCGGCAGGCTCGCCGCTCTCGCCGCCGACCCCGTGGATGTGCCGCTCGTCATCGGCGGCAAGCATCAGCCCGGTGGCGGCGAGCGGCACACCATCGTGATGCCGCACCGGCACCGCCAGGCACTCGGGACCTACACCCACACCACCCACGACGAAGCGCGCGCGGCCATCGCGGCGGCGACGGCCGCCGCGCCCGGCTGGCAGGCCATGCCCTTCGAGGAACGGGCCGCCATTCTGCTGCGGGCCGCCGACCTGCTGGCCGGGCCCTGGCGCGAGACCCTGGCCGCCGCCACCATGCTCGGCCAGTCGAAAACGGTGCAGCAGGCCGAAATCGACGCACCCTGCGAGCTGGTGGACTTCTGGCGCTTCAATGTCGCCTTCGCCCGGCAGATTCTGGCGGTTCAGCCGGAATCGGCTGCGGGCGTGTGGAATCGGATGGACTACCGGCCCCTGGAGGGCTTCGTCTACGCCATCACGCCGTTCAACTTCACCGCCATCGCCGGGAACCTGCCCACCGCGCCCGCGCTCATGGGCAATACCGTCGTCTGGAAACCTTCCTCGGCACAGACACTTTCGGCGTACTACACGATGAAGCTGCTGGAGGAGGCGGGCCTGCCGCCCGGGGTCATCAATATGGTGACCGGCAGCGGTGCGCAGCTCTCGGAGGTGGCGCTGGCCGATCCGCGGCTGGCGGGCATCCACTTCACCGGTTCCACCCGCACCTTCCAGTACCTGTGGCAGAGCGTCGGCTCGAATATCGGCCACTACCACGGATATCCGCGGCTGGTGGGGGAGACCGGCGGGAAGGACTTCATCCTCGCTCACCCGTCCGCCGACCCGGATGCCTTGCGCACGGCCATGATTCGCGGTGCCTACGAATACCAGGGGCAGAAATGCTCGGCCGCCTCGCGCGCCTATATCGCCCGGTCGGTGTGGCAGCGCATGGGGCAGGACTTCCTGTCCGAGGTGGAGTCGCTGACCTACGGCGATGTCGCCGATCTGTCGAATTTCGGTGGGGCCGTGATCGACAACCGTGCCTACGACAAGTGCGTGGCCGCCATCGAGAAGGCGAAGGACCGAGGGCTCACGGTCCCCGCGGGCGGTGGCTACGACGACAGCGAGGGCTGGTTCGTCCGGCCGACCGTGCTGCTCGGCGAGGACCCGGGCGACGATGCCTTCGCCACCGAGTACTTCGGGCCCATTCTGTCGGTGTACGTCTACGACGACAGCGCCCCAGACTCGTTCGCCGAGATCCTCGAGGTGGTGGACGGGACCTCGCCCTACGCTCTCACCGGCGCGATCTTCGCCCGCGACCGCAAGGCCGTGGAAACCGCCGCGGACGCACTGCGATTCGCCGCGGGCAACTTCTACATCAACGACAAGCCCACCGGCGCGGTGGTCGGGCAGCAGCCCTTCGGCGGGGCCCGCGCCTCCGGCACCGACGACAAGGCGGGCTCCTACCTCAACCTGCTGCGCTGGGTCGCGCCCCGCACGCTCAAGGAGACCTTCGTTCCACCGACCGACTACCGCTACCCACACATGGAGACGCGATGAATCCGCTGCGGCCCGCGATCCTGGCCGCGGCCGGATCGTCGCGGATGAAGGACGCCATCACCCGGGTGCCGGTCACCGCCGCGGTGGTCCGGCGGTTCGTGGCCGGGGAGACCCGGGCCGAGCTGGTCCCGGTGGCGCGCGAGCTGCTGGCGAGCGGCCGCGCGGTGAGCGTCGACTTCCTGGGCGAGTACACCATCGAACATGCCCAGGCCGATGCCGCGGTGGCGGAATACCTTTCGCTCATCGACGATCTGGCCGAGGCCGACCAGATGAGGCCCGGCGGGCACACCGACATTCCCCGGGTGGAGGTCTCGCTCAAGCTGTCGGCGCTCGGCCAGTCGCTGGGGCAGGAGGGGCCGGCCATCGCCGCGGAGAACCTGCACAAGCTGTGCGCCAAGGCCGTCGAGCGCCACGTCTGGGTGACCGTCGACGCCGAGGACCACACCACCACCGCCGGCACCCTGGAGGCGGTCCGCCAGGCCCGCGCCGAATTCCCCTGGCTCGCCGTCGCTTTGCAGACCTACCTGCGTCAGGCCGAGGACCGCGCCCGCGACCTGGCCGCCGACGGCACCCGAGTCCGCCTCTGCAAGGGCGCGTACCAGGAACCGGCGACCGTCGCCTATCAGCGCCGCGCCGAGGTCGACGTCTCCTACCTGCGCTGCCTCGATGTCCTCTTTCGCAGCGCCTGGTACCCCATGATCGCCTCCCACGACCCGGCCATGATCGACGCGGCCCTCGCCCTCGCCATCGAAAACCACCGCAACCCCGGAGATTTCGAGTTCCAGATGCTCTACGGCATCCGCGACGCCGAACAGCGCCGCCTTGTCGCGGACGGCCACTCGCTGCGCGTCTACATCCCCTACGGCACCCAGTGGTACGGCTACCTCATGCGCCGCCTCGCCGAACGCCCCGCCAACCTCGGCTTCTTCCTCCGCGCCCTAGCCGACCGCGCCTGAGAATTCGCGGTCGCGGGTCGTTCCCGGCGCTCCCCCCCGGACGGGGTTTCAGGGGTGACACCCCTGAGAGCCCGAGAGTTGGTTCAGACCAGGGGGCGGCCGAGGCGGCGGCGGAGGCGCATGTCGGCGAGGTAGAAGTTGTAGGGGAACAGGCGGATCGGGGTGGGCATGCGGGTCCAGATCGCGGAGATCAGGCGCAGGAAGCCGGCGAAGATGCGCTCGTCGCGGGCGGACCAGGTCATGGCCATCTCCTCGCGCAGGTGCGGGGGGAGCAGGGCGGTGACGATGAAGCGATGCAGGCCGCCCAGGGTGATCTGCAGGGGCCAGGGCAGCATCTTCAGGTCGGTGAGGTCGTTGAAGTACTTGCGGGTGGGACCGTCGATCGACTTGGTCGCGAGGTTCTCCTCCCAGTACACGTAGAACTCGTCGCGGGTGGCGGGCCACATCTCGGGACGCATCTGCAGGGTGGTGCCCAGCCGCGCGCAGTACTGGTAGAAGGCTTCCGCCAGTTCGGGATTCATGGGGCCGCGCATGCGGTGGTAGAGGTCGTCGACGCCCCAGTAGAGGCAGGCCGCCACCCACAGCTGCAGCTCGGGGTCGAAGGCGTTGTACTTGACCGCGCTGCCGGGCTTGGAGTGGACGCTGCGGTGCGAGCGGTTCACGGCCTCGCGGTAGTCGCGGCGATCGTCGTCGTTCCCGAGCAGTGCGACCGACAGATAGGTGAGGGTGGTGCGCAGCCGCTTGATCGGGTGCAGCGTCACCTTGCCACTGTCGACGTCGCTCTCCATGACGCCGTACGCGACGGGTTTCAGCGACAGCTGCATGACGACATTGGCCGCGCCGCCGAGGAAGGCCGCGACACCGTCGATGTGCTCACGCACGGATTCCGGGGTCATCGGCTCGTAGGCCGGCGGGAACTCGTCGAACTTGCGCAGGGGGGCGGTCATCGTTGACTCGGCTCCTCGTCGTCACTCCTCGCCCATGAGGAGAGTGTGAGAAATTTCGCCACTCACCCTCTCATCGCGGTGTGGTCATGTCAATGTGCGAAGATTAGTGCCTCACCGTTTCTTTGCGACCGGAAAGGGCCCGGACCATGGCCAAACTGGCCAAACTGCTGCCGCTCGTCCGCGGATCCGGCCCCGAGGATCACAATCAGGCCAAGGTCCTCGATGCCGCGCTCATGGCGTTCCTGGACTTCGGTATCAAACGCACCAGCATGGTGGAGGTCGCTCGCCGTGGCGGGCTGTCGCTGGCCACCCTCTACCGCCGATTCGCGGGCAAGAACGATCTCATCCAGGCCGTCGGGCTGCGTCAGGCCCGCCAGCTCGTCGAGGACATCGACGCCGCGGTGCAGGTTCCGGTCGAACGCGACGCCAGCGCCGAGGAGCAGATCACCGTCCTGTTCATCGCGTTCATCGAGGGCCTGCGCGGCAATCAGCTGCTGGGCCGCCTGCTCAAGACCGAACCCGAGGTGGTGCTGCCCTATCTGACCGTGCAGGGCGCGCCGGTCATCGAACTCGGGCGCGATTACCTTGCCGAGTTCATCGCCCGCCTGCAGGCGGAAGACAAACTGCCGCAATACGATCCGCTGCCGCTGGCCGAGATCATCGCGCGCGCGGCGCTGTCGCTGGCGCTGACGCCGCAGACGGTCATTCCGCTCGACGACCCTGTCGCGCTGCGACAGTTCGCTCGCGACCACATCATTCCCGGATTCCGGATCCTCTGACCCGCACCGGGTTTCACACCAGCCGCAGGCCCAGCCGGCGCCGCAGACGCATATCGGTGAGATAGACGTTCAGCGGGAAGGCTCGCAGTGACGGCGGCACGACCGATTCGGCCGCACCGGCCAGCCGCAGCATCCGGGCCAGCGCGCGGTCCTGCCGCGGCGTCCAGGTCATGCCCATCTCGTCGCGGAGATGCGGTGGCAGCAGGCCGGTCACGAAGAAGCGGTGTACGCCGCCGAAGGCCAGCTGGAACGGGCGGGGCAGCATCTTCAGGTCGATGAGATCCTCGAAGTAGGCCCGGATCTTGGGGTCGATGCGGGTCTTGGCGAGGTTCTCGTCCCAATAGCGGTCGAAGGCGGCGCGATCGGCGGGCCACATGTCCGAGCGCACCTGCAGCGTGGTGCCGAGCCTTGCGGCGTGGAGGTAGAAGGCGTCGGCGGCGTAGTCGTCCATGGGTCCGTGCATGCGCTCGTAGAGATCACGCGCACCCCAGTACAGGCAGGCCGCGACCCAGAGCTGCAGCCGGGGGTCGAAGGCGTTGTACTTCACGGTGCTGCTCGTGCTGGACCGGACGTACTTGTGTACGGAATCGACGGCCTCCCGATAGGCCGCGCGGTCTTCCTCGGTGCCCAGCAGGGCCACGGCCAGGTAGGTGAGGGTGGTGCGCAGCCGTTTGAGGGGATGGACCATGACATTCCCGGATTCCACCGGGCTCTCCACCACGCCGTAGCCGACCGGCGGGTGGGAGAGCTGCATGATCACGTTCGCCGCCGCGCCGAAGAAGCCCGCCGCACCGTCCAGATAGCGGCGGACGTCGATCTCCGGTGCGGGGGCTGCGGATTCGAACCGGTCGGGCAGCGGCCTGGTCATCGTCGACCACATCCTCGGGTGAGAAAGTTATATAGAAACTTTCTTACCCACTCGTGTCCCCTGTCAACCGGCTCGGCGGGTTCGCAAGCGATTCGTTGCCGAGCGGCTCCGGTAGCGTGGGCCCGTGTCGCCGCTGTTGCTGAGCTCGTTGAACCCGGCCGCCATCGCCGCCGGAGCCGATATCCCGGATGCCGTCACCATCGACGGGGAGACGTTGTCGCGCAGTGATCTGCTCGGCGCGGCCACCTCCGTCGCCGAACGCGTGGCCCAGGCGCGCCGGGTGGCCGTGCTGGCCGAACCGACCGTGACCACCGTGCTCGCCGTGGTGGGCTGCCTGATCGCCGGGGTGACCGTGGTGCCGGTGCCGCCGGACTCGGGTAGCGCGGAACTGGCGCACATCTTGCGGGATTCGGGTGCACAGGCCTGGCTGGGCAAGGCTCCCGAGAGCTCCGAGCTGCCGGTGATCCCGGTGCGCAAGCACGCGCGGTCCTGGCATCGATACGCCGAACCCGCCGGGAAGGCAACGGCTTTCATCCTCTACACCTCCGGCACCACCGGCGCGCCGAAGGGCGTGATGCTCAGTCGCGACGCCATCGCGGCGGGCCTGGACGCGCTCATCGAGGCATGGGGCTGGACCTCGAAAGATGTTCTGGTGCACGGTCTTCCGCTTTTCCACGTGCACGGCCTGATCCTCGGTGTGCTGGGCCCGCTACGCGCCGGCAGCCCGCTCGTCCACACCGGCAAGCCCACCCCGAAGGCGTACGCCGACGCGCACGGCACCATGTACTTCGGCGTGCCCACCGTGTGGTCGCGAATCACCGAAGATCCCGACGCTGCAAGGGAATTGGCGAAGGCGCGGATCCTGATCTCCGGCAGCGCGCCGCTGCCCGTACCGGTGTTCGAGCGGCTCGCCGAAGTCACCGGGCACGCTCCGATCGAGCGCTACGGCATGAGCGAAACCATGATCACCCTCTCCACGAGGCCCGACGGCGAACGCCGCCCGGGCTGGGTCGGCACCCCGGTGGCGGGCGTCGAGACCCGGCTGCGCGACGAGGCGGGCGACCCGGTGCCGCACGACGGGGAGAGCGTCGGCGGACTCCAGGTGCGCGGCCCCATGCTCTTCGACGGCTATCTGAACAAGCCGGAGGTCACCGCCGAGAACTTCACCGCCGACGGCTGGTTCCGGACCGGCGACGTGGCGGTCATCGATGCCGAGGGCTTCCACCGCATCGTGGGCCGGGAATCGGTGGACCTGATCAAGTCCGGCGGCTATCGCATCGGCGCGGGCGAGATCGAGACCGCGCTGCTGGGGCATCCGGCGGTGGCCGAGACCGCGGTCGTCGGCGTCCCCGACGACGATCTGGGGCAGCGCATCGTCGCCTATGTCGTGCTCCGGCCCGGGGCGGGCGCGGCGATCGCCGACGAGCTCATCGCCCATGTGGCGGGCGAACTTTCGGCGCACAAGCGGCCGCGCGAGGTACGCGTGGTGGACGGCCTGCCGCGCAATGCCATGGGCAAGGTCCAGAAGAAACTGCTGTCTTGACCTCGAGTGCACTCGAGGTCCTACCGTGATCGGTATGACCGCATCTCTGTCGCCCGCCCAGATCGAGTACCTGAACAGCCAGCGACTGGGGCGGCTGGCCACCATCCGTCCCGACGGCGCACCGCAGAACAATCCGGTGGGCTTCCGCTACAACGCGGCCCTGGGCACCATCGACATCGGTGGACGCGATCTGGGCGCGAGCCAGAAGTTCCGCAATCTGCTGAAGGAGGAGCGGGTCGCCTTCGTGGTCGACGATGTCCCCTCCGTCGACCCCTGGACGGTGCGGTGCCTCGAAGTCCGCGGCACCGCGCAGGCGTTGCGGGGCGTGGAGCCGTGGTACCCGGGCCTGTCCCCGGAGCTGATCCGCATCACCCCCGAACGGGTCATCGCCTTCGGCCTCTGACACCGGAGTTCCGGTGCCGGAGGTTTCGGGGTCTCGTCGGGTCGATGAGCGAACGTCTAGCTTACGTGAAGCGAAACAGTCACGTTCCCAAGGAGATCCGCTCGATGCACACCTCTCTGCGCACCACCGTGGCGGCCGCCGCCGTCTTCGCCGGCCTGCTCGCTCCCGCCGCCGCGGCCACCGCCGATGCGCTGCCCCTCACCCCCATGCAGCAGCCGACCGAGCAGATCGCCGGCACCACCGGCACCGGCTCGGTGAACACCGGGCCCACCGGCACCGGATCCTTCGACCCGTCGTCCACCGGCTCGTCGAACCTGATCAAGGCCTTCCAGACCGGGTCGGGCCAGTGCAACTCCGGCAGCATCCCGTTCCCCGTCATGGACGGCTCCGCGGCGCCCTGGTGCGGCCTCTACCACTGAGCGCGAAATGACGAAAACCCCTGCGGCGCAAGCCAGCAGGGGTTTTCGCGGCACTGGAGTCAGTCGTTGGCGTGCAGCGCCGCGTTCAGCTCGATGCCGGTGCCCTTGCGGGGCCGGACCTCGACCGCGCCGGTCAGCGAGTTGCGGATGAACAGCAGGTTCGACTTGCCCGACAGCTCACCGGCCTTCACGACCGTGCCGTCCGGCAGCGCGACCTTGGTGCCGGCGGTGACGTACAGTCCCGCCTCCACCACGCAGTCGTCGCCGAGCGAGATGCCCAGGCCCGAGTTCGCGCCCAGCAGGCAGCGCTCACCGAGCGAGATGACCTGCTTGCCGCCGCCGGACAGGGTGCCCATGATGGACGCGCCGCCGCCGACGTCGGAGCCGTCGCCGACCACCACACCGGCCGAGATCCGGCCCTCCACCATGGAGTTGCCGAGCGTGCCGGCATTGAAGTTGACGAAGCCCTCGTGCATGACCGTGGTGCCCGAGGCCAGGTGCGCGCCCAGCCGCACCCGGTCGGCGTCGGCGATGCGCACCCCCGACGGCAACACGTAGTCGACCAGGCGCGGGAACTTGTCCACGCCGTACACGGTGACCGGGCCGCGGGCGAGCAGCTTGAGCCGGGTCAGCTCGAATTCCTCGTTGGAGCAGGGGCCGTGGTTGGTCCACACCACATTGGCCAGCAGGCCGAAGATGCCGTCCAGGTTCGCGCCGTGCGGGCGGATCAGCCGGTGCGAGATCAGGTGCAGACGCAGGTACGCGTCGTGCGTGTCGATCGGCGCGGCGGCCAGGTCGGCGATGACGGTGCGCACCGCGACGACCTCCACGCGGCGTGCCTCGTCGGTGCCGACCGACGCGGCGAACTTCGCGAATTCGGGATCCGAGGCATCGAGCCGGACGGTGCCGACCTCGTCGGCGGAGAAGGTCCCGAGGCTGGGATACGGGTACCAGGTGTCCAGGACTGTGCCGTTGACGGTGATGGTGGCTAGGCCGACTGCAGATGCTCCCTGTGTACTCACGTCCCCCTACGTTACCGGGCTGTGAATTCATACCGAATGCGGTGCCGATTTGTGCCAACGCAGCGACCGTGCGGAGAACGGAGGTAATTCCTCCTTTATGGTGGATCGAGTGACCATCGATCTGAGTGCCGATCCCATTTCACTCACCGCCGCGCTCGTGGACATTCCGAGCGTGTCGAAGAACGAGAAGGTCATCGCCGACATCGTCGAAACGGCGCTGCACGAACAGACCACCGGATTCGAAATCCTGCGGCACGGCAATACCGTGCTGGCGCGCACCAATCGGGGGCTGCCCACCCGGGTCATTCTCGCCGGACATCTGGACACCGTGCCCATCGCCGACAATGTCCCCGGCCGCTTCGAGACCACCGCGGACGGCGAACGGCAACTGTGGGGTTGCGGCAGCGTCGACATGAAGTCCGGTGACGCGGTCTTCCTGCACCTGGCGGCCACCGTGGCCGATCCGGTCCACGACCTGACCCTGATCTTCTACGACTGCGAGGAGATCGCGGCCGAGTTCAACGGCCTGGGCCGCATCGAACGCGAACTGCCCGAGTGGCTCGCGGGCGATCTGGCCATTCTCGGCGAGCCCTCCGGCGGCTGGATCGAGGCCGGCTGCCAGGGCACCCTGCGGGTGCGGCTGACCACCTCCGGCGTGCGTGCGCACACCGCGCGAGCCTGGCTGGGGGACAACGCCATTCACCGTCTCGCCCCGATCCTGGAGCGGCTGGCCCGCTACCGGGCGCGCGCGGTCGAGATCGACGGCTGCACCTACCGCGAGGGCCTGTCCGCGGTCCGCGTCGAGGGCGGCGTGGCCGGCAATGTGGTGCCGGACGTGGCCACCGTGGACGTGAACTTCCGCTTCGCCCCCGACCGCACCCTGGATCAGGCCACCGAGCACGTGCGCGAGGTATTCGCCGGTCTGGAACTGGATTTCGAGCGTACCGACGGCGCGCCCGGCGCGCTGCCCGGCCTGTCCAATCCGGCTGCCAAGGACCTGATCGAGATCGTGCATGCGCACGGCAGCGGCGGCGTCCGCGCCAAGTACGGCTGGACCGATGTCTCGCGGTTCGCCGCCCGCGGCATCCCGGCCGTCAATTTCGGCCCGGGCGACCCGAATCTGGCCCACAAGCGCGACGAGCACCTGCCCGTCGACCAGATCACCCAGGTGACGTCGATGCTGCGCAGTTACCTCACCGGCGCCAAAGGCTGAGCAGTTGTTCAACACCCCGCTGATCGAGCGACCGGCGGGGGTCACCCGCTGCCTGTACGGTTGGCTGCATGTCTGCTGACGCCGAGTACGAGGGTGTGCGCTCGCCCAAGACGCCACGATTCCGCGGGCCGATCATGCTGCGGCGGGATCGCAAGAAGGGCATAGGCACCACCGATCAGCATCTGCTGGACGAGCGCGGCCCGGCCGACTGGGTGCACACCGACCCCTGGCGCGTACTGCGCATCCAGGCCGAATTCGTCGAGGGCTTCGGCGCTTTGGCGGAGGCGCCGGCCGCGGTGGCGGTCTTCGGCTCCGCCCGCACCCTCGCCGAGTCGGCCGAGTACCAGGCCGGCATGGCCATCGGAAGTGCCTTGGCCCGAGCGGGTTTCGCGGTCATCACCGGCGGCGGACCGGGCGCCATGGAGGCGGCCAACCGGGGCGCGTCGGAGGCGGGCGGATACTCCATCGGCCTCGGTATCGAGCTGCCCTTCGAGCAGCACCTCAACGAGTGGGTCGACCTCGGCATCAACTTCCGGTACTTCTTCGCGCGCAAGACCATGTTCGTGAAGTACGCCCAGGCATTCGTCTGCCTCCCTGGCGGTTTCGGCACCCTCGACGAACTGTTCGAGGCGCTGACCCTGGTGCAGACCCGCAAGATCACCCGCTTCCCGATCATCCTGTTCGGCACCAAATACTGGGCGGGACTGATGGATTGGATGCGCGACTCGCTGCTCGGCTCGGCCAAGGTCGCCCCGGGCGACCTGGGGCTGCTGCACGTCACCGACAGCGTGGACGAGGTGGTGCGGATCGTGGCGGAGGCCGCACAGGCTCGCCGCGAGCTGGACGAGGCGGGCGTGGAGGACCAGTGGTGAGCACCGCCTACGCGGTCTGCGTGTACTGCTCGGCCAGCGTGGACGATCCGGTGGCGCTCGATCTGGCCACCCGGGTCGGCGACGAGATCGGCCGTCGCGGTTGGCAATTGGTGTCCGGCGGCGGCAATGTGTCCATGATGGGCGCGGTCGCGCAGGCGGCCCGGGCCGCCGGGGCCAGGACCGTCGGGGTGATCCCCAAGAAGCTGGTGCACCGCGAGGTCGCCGATACCGACGCAGACGAGCTGATCGTCACCGACACCATGCGCGAGCGCAAACAGGTCATGGACGACCGCGCCGACGCCTTCCTGACCCTGCCCGGCGGCATCGGCACGCTCGAGGAACTCTTCGAGACCTGGACCGGGGCCTACCTGGGCGTGCACGCCAAGCCGGTGGTGGTGCTCGATCCGCAGGACCACTACGCGGGCCTGTTCGAGTGGGTCGAGGGCCTGCGGCTGCGCGGGTACGCGGGCCGCGACGCGGTCGATCGGGTGCTGGTGACCAAGGACTTCGACTCCGCTTTCGAGGCGCTGCGTCCCGGCCGTTGAGAAACCGAATGGTTTCACTCGACAAGATCGGGCGAATCGGTAAGGGTGACATCGGGGGACGTGAGCGCGAGGAGCACAGCGAAGTGAATACCGATGTCCGTTCGACGGTGAGCCTGCTCGACCTGGTCCGCGGTCTGCCCGGCATGGCGATGCAGGCCCCCGGCATGCTCCGCAATGTCGTGCACATGCTGGTGAAATCCGGCGACAAGGCGTCCATCGGGCTGTTCTTCCAGCGCGGCGCGGCCAGGCACCCGGACCGGCCCTTCCTGAAATTCGAAGGGCGCGTGTACACCTGGGGCGAGGCAAATGCCGAAGTCAACCGGTACGCGAAGGTGCTCGCCGCGCACGGGGTCGAGCGCGGCGACGTGGTCGGCATCCTGATGGTCAATCGTGCCGAGGCGCTGTTCACCGTGCTCGCCACCGTGAAGCTCGGCGCCACCGCGGGCCTGCTCAACCACAATCAGCGGGACGTGGTGCTGCAGCACAGCTTCGGGCTGCTGAACTCGGTGCTGGACGTGATCGGCGAGGAGTGCGCCGACGCCCTCGACACCCTCACCGAGGCCCGGCCCGCCCTGCTCTGGTCCGAGCAGCTGGCCGCCGAGGCCCGCGCCGCCGACGCCTCGAATCCGGCTGTGACCGAACAGATCACCGCCAAGGAACGCGCCTACCTGATCTTCACCTCCGGCACCACCGGGCTGCCCAAGGCCAGCGTCATGACCCACCTGCGCTGGACCAAGTCCATGGCCGGCATCGGCGGGCTCGGCGTCCGGCTCGAGGGCCGGGACACGCTGTACTGCTGTCTGCCGCTGTACCACAACAACGCGCTCACGGTGGCGCTGTCCTCGGTGATCGCGGGCGGTGCCACCTTCGCGCTGGGGCGCAAGTTCTCGGCCACCCGCTTCTGGGACGAGGCCATCGCCAATCAGGCCACCGCCTTCATCTACATCGGTGAGCTGTGCCGCTACCTGCTCAACCAGCCGGCCCGGCCCGCCGACCGCGCGCACACCGTCCGGCTCTGCGTCGGCAACGGCCTGCGGCCCGAGCTCTGGGACGAGTTCCAGCAGCGCTTCGGCATCGAGCGGATCGTCGAGTTCTACGGGGCCAGTGAGGGAAACGTCGCCTTCATCAACGCCTTCTCGGTTGCCCGGACCGCCGGCTTCACCCCGCTGCCCTTCGCCATCGTCGAATACGACGACGCCACCGGCAAGGCGTTGCGCCACCCGGACGGCCGTCTGCGCCGGGTGCCGCCGGGCGGGGTCGGGCTGCTGCTCGCCAAGGTCACCACCAGCTCGCCCTTCGACGGCTACACCGACGCCTCCGCCACCGAATCCAAGCTCGTGCGAGACGGTTTCGAGCCGGGCGACTGCTGGTTCGACACCGGCGACCTGGTGCGCGACCAGCGCTGGGGCCACATCGCGTTCGTGGACCGCCTCGGCGACACCTTCCGCTGGAAGGGCGAGAACGTCGCCACCACCGAGGTCGAGGGCGCCTTCGACGGCATCGACTCCGTTGCGCAGGCGGTCGTTTTCGGCGTCGACATCCCGGGCGCCGACGGCAAGGCGGGCATGGCCGCGGTGACGCTGCACGAGGGTGGGCACTTCGACGGCAAGGTCGCCGCCAAGGTGCTCTACGACCATCTGCCGGCCTACGCCGTGCCGCTGTTCATCCGCGTGGTGCCGGAGCTGGAGCAGACCTCCACCTTCAAGAACCGGAAGGTGGAACTGCGCAAGCAGGGCTACACCCCCGACGACGAGAGCACCCTCTACGTCCTCGCGGGCCGCACCGAGGGCTACATTCCCGCGTACACCGAATACGCCGCCGACGTCGCCGCGGGGCGCGCGCCCGGCAACTGAACAGCAGCCGGTCGGAGCCCTGTTCCGGTCGGCTGCCCAGCAGTGGCGCCACAGCCCTCGGTACAGTCGAGGGCATGTGTGCGCCGTTGCCGACATTGTGCGGGAAGCCGGTGGCGACGGATCGGGCGCTTGTCATGGCGATCGTGAACCGGACGCCGGACTCCTTCTATGACCGAGGCGCGACGTTCAGCGACGAGGCCGCCATGCGGGCCGTCGACAGGGCCGTCGCCGAGGGCGCGGATCTGGTCGATATCGGCGGAGTCAAGGCCGGTCCGGGCGCCGAGGTGGACAACGTCGAGGAGGCCCGCCGGGTGGTGCCGTTCGTGGCGGCCATTCGCGAGCGCTACCCGGATCTGCTCATCAGCGTGGACACCTGGCGAGCCGACGTGGCCCGGGCCGCGGTCGCCGAGGGCGCGGATCTGATCAACGACACCTGGGCGGGGGCGGACCCGGAACTGGTCGGCGTCGCCGCCGAACTGGGCGTAGGAATTGTGTGCTCACACACCGGGGGTGCGATTCCGCGGACCCGTCCGCACCGGGTCCGGTACACCGATGTGGTGACCCAGGTCACCGAGACGGTAGTGGCCGCGGCCGAAAATGCTGCGGCGGCAGGGGTGGCCAAGGACTCGATTTTGATCGATCCGACCCATGATTTCGGCAAAAACACCTATCACGGGCTCGAATTGTTGCGTGCGATAGACGTTCTTGTGAAAACCGGATGGCCCGTCTTGATGGCGCTGAGCAATAAGGATTTCATCGGAGAGACTCTTGGTGTCGTCGAGCTGTCCGAACGATTGGAGGGCACATTGGCAGCGACTGCTTGGTCGGCCGCCGCGGGTGCTCGCGTCTTTCGAGTGCACGAGGTGGCTCACACCCGCCGGGTGGTGGACATGATCGCCGCCATCCAGGGTCACCGCCCACCCGCCCGTACCCTGCGAGGTCTCGCATGAAAACAGACTGGGTGAACACCAACACCTTCGACAGCCCCGACTGGACGGTGGCGGAACTCACCGCCGCCAAGGGCGACCGCACCGTCTCGGTGGTGCTGCCCGCCCTCAACGAGGAAGCCACCGTCGCCGCCGTGGTGGCCAGCGTCCGGCCCCTGCTCGGCACGCTGGTGGACGAACTCGTCGTCCTCGACTCCGGGTCCACCGACGCCACCGCCGCCCGTGCGCAGGCGGCCGGAGCCACGGTGGTGACCCGCGAACAAGCCGTCCCCGAACTCGACCCCGTCCCCGGCAAGGGCGAATGCCTGTGGCGCTCGCTGGCAGTCACCAGCGGCGACATCATCGCCTTCGTGGACTCCGACCTCATCGACCCCGACCCCAACTTCGTCCCCAGGCTGCTGGGCCCGCTGCTCACCGTCGACGGCATGCACCTGGTCAAGGCGTACTACCGCCGCCCGCTGCGCACCGGCGAATCGGTGGACCACCACGGCGGCGGCCGCGTCACCGAACTGGTGGCCCGCCCGCTGCTGGCCGCGCTGCGGCCCGAACTGTCGAATGTGCTGCAGCCCTTGGGCGGTGAGTACGCCGGCACCCGCGAACTGCTCACCTCGGTACCGTTCGCGCCGGGCTACGGCGTCGAAATCGGCCTGCTGCTCGACACTTACGACCTGCTGGGCCTGTCCAGCATCGGCCAGGTCAATCTCGGCGTCCGCCAGCACCGCAACCGCCCGCTGGCCGACCTGGGCGTCATGAGCCGCCAGATCCTGGGCACCGTCCTGGGCCGCAGCGGAATTCAGGACTCCGGCGCTGCCCTGACCCAGTTCCCCATGGTCGCAGGCGAATTCATCGCCCACGCCACCGAAGTCTCGCTGGCCGACCGACCCCCGATGAACACCCTCCGCCCGGAGGAGGCCGCCGCCTGACCTCGAGGGGCCGGGCGGCGGCGCACTGCCCTCGCCCGCGCCGCCTCGCTGGATTCCGTTGCGCGCCATCATGCCGGCCATGGATCCGGCTAGCGGTCGTGGCGGTAGATCGGCGTCAGCAGGTCGGCCTCGATCGGTTCGCCGGTGGAGCGGTCGTACCGGACGCCGACCACCGCCGAGAACGGATGGGTGCTCGCGCGCTCGTGCAGGGTCGCGAGTCTGGTTGCCAGCAACCGGATTGCGCCCAGCGAGGCGGGCGGATGCAGGCCGTCGATGACCAGCACGCTGCCCTTGCCGTCCGGGCGAGGGAGGCGGGCCAGGTAGGCGATGTCGTAGGGCTCGGTGCCGCCCGGGCGGTAGACGCGGCGGGCGGCCCGGTCCTCGATGCCCCGGCGCACCCGCCCGGCGCGCGCCACCGTGCGGCGCAGGCGCGGGTCCGCGGCCACGAGATACCGCAGACTGGGCGACAATTCGGGCCCGCCGAGCACGATCAGGCCGTCCCGGTCGAGGTCGAGTGGACGACCCGGCAGGAAGCGCTGGACATTGGCGGTGAAGCCGAGTTCCCGCAGTAGCTCGACCAGCCGGTGCGGCGCCGCGGCATCGGGCGCGCCCACGAGGGCGATGGCGCGCGTCGTGCTGCGGACGTCCGGGGTGAGGATGGTGAGCGGTCCGTGCCCGAAGAACAAACCTTCCGGTACTGGCCCTTGGGTACTCACCTGGTGGATGCGGGCGCGGGAAAGTCCCGCGGCCGCACCTATTCTCGCGAACGTCCAGCCCTCGGCATGTAGTTCGCGGATGACGGCGCGGCGGATGCGAGTCAGCTCATTGATCTGCTGCTGCGCGGCTGCCACGCCTTCGGTGGCGGCTTTCAGGCGTTCGACCTTGTCCTCGATCGCGAATACCCGGGCCACCTCGTCGGCCGACATGTGCGCAGTCTAGATAGCTGGACAGCATCATGCGTCAAGTACGCTCGACATATTTGATCTCAGGTGGCGTCCGGATCCACCGGCGGACGTTCGTTGCGCTCCAGCGGTTTTTGTTCCTTCGGCATCGAAACCGGGCCGGATCCGCTGTTCGTGTAACCGTTTCCGCTGTTCGGGGAGCTCACCGGCTTGTCGAAACTGGTCAGGTCATTGAAGCTGTTCAGGATCGAATCGTCCCCGTCGAGCAGGTGTTTGGTGACCATGGATCGCGGATTCATACTGCGCAGTTCGTTCAACTGCTCCAACGGTTTCCGGATCTCGTCGAATTCCGGGCCGAGCTCATTGCGCAATTGCTGAGTCGCGCCGGTGGCGTAATCGCGCGCCTGTTTGAGAGCGTGCGCGGTCCAGCGAACGGCGCCGGGCAGACGCTCCGGACCCAGAATCACAAGTGCGGCGACGAGCAGAATGAGCATCTCGCCCCAGCCGATATTGCTGAACACAGTATCTATTTTGCCTTCCGCTTCGCTCCAGGCGGTTCGCGGCCCTGTTACCCCGGTCTTCCCTCCTCCGCTCCGCCAAGGCGCAGGTCTATGGAGCCGTTCGCTCCCCCGCTCCGTCAGTCCAGACCGGGGCGGGCCGCGAACTCTGGGCGGAACATTCTTCCCAGTTTGACCTCTAGTCCGATTCCAGGGTGACCGGGACATCGACCTCGCGGCCGTCGCGAATCAGGCGCACCGTCACGGTCTGCCCGATCTCGTGCGACTGCACCGCAACCGTCAGTTCCTCCGGACCCGACACATCGCGGTCGCCGACCTTCACGATCACGTCGCCCTCCACGATGCCCGCCTTGGCCGCCGGGCTACCGGCCTGCACATCGGCCACCGCCGCGCCGCTCATCACGTCATTGGCGACGATCTTGGTCTTGGCGCTGACTCCCAGCCGCGGGTGGTGCACCGAGCCGTCCCGGATCAATGCCTGCGAGATCCGCTTGACCTGATCCACCGGAATCGCGAAGCCCAGGCCCACCGAACCGCCGCTCTCGGACTTGATGGCCGAGTTGATGCCGATCAGTCGGCCCTGCATATCCACCAGCGCGCCACCGGAGTTGCCGTGGTTGATGGCGGCGTCGGTCTGCACGGCGTCCAGGGTGGCATCGGTGTCGGTGCCCTCGCCGCCCACCTTCACCGGCCGGTGCAGCGCCGACACGATGCCGGAGGTGACCGTCTTCTCCAGGCCCAGCGGCGAACCCAGGGCCAGCACGTCGTCGCCGACCTGCACGTCACTGGAATTGCCGAGCTGGATCACCGACAGGTTCTTCACGTCGACCTTGAGCACCGCCAGGTCCGACTTGGTGTCGCGGCCCACGATCTGGGTCGGCACCCGCGAGCCGTCGGAGAACACCACATCCAGCTTGGCCTTGCCCGACTTGTCATTGGCGGCCAGCGAGATCACGTGGTTGTTGGTGACGATGTAGCCGGCCCCGTCGATCACCACCCCGGAGCCCGTGGATCCGGTGTCGCCCAGCCACGCCCGGACGGTGACCACCGCGGGCATGACGGCATTGACCACCTTGGTGATCTGGTTGTGCGATTCGCTGGCCGCGGGCGCGGACTGCAGCGCCACCTTGCGCGAGGTCAGCGCGGAGGTCGACGAGCCGGTGAACGCCCCGACGAACCCGCCGAGCAAACCGATGACCGCCGCGATGACCGCGAGCAGCGCCAGCGCCTGCCAGGACACCCGGCCACCGAACAGCACCTCCCGCGCACCCAGCTTGGGTCCGGGCGTCAGCGCCTGCGGCCGGGCCTGTGCCACCGCCGGAGTGCCCAGGCGCGCGGCCGAATTCGGGTCCCGCCACGGATCGGCGGGCGCGGCCGGGGCGGTGGTCTCGGTCTTTGCCTCCGGGTCCCGCTGCAGCAGGTCGGTCGAACCCTCCGGACGACCGAACGCCTCCGCCAGCACCGCGTCCGGCGGGCGATTCCGAATCTCGGTATCCCCCTGCGGCGCCGCCCCCGCGGCACCCGCCGACCGCGCCGCGAACGAGCCGTGCTGACCGTTCGGGCGGCGGAAGGCACGCGCGGTGTGGGTGTCCACATGTGGCCGCAGGACCGGCCGCGGCCCCAGCACCGGTGCGTCCGACGGCCTCAGGTTCCCCCGATTGGCCGCCGAATCGGAAACCGCATCCCGCTCGGGCCCCGGGCCCGTGTTCTTCGATTCGGTGGTCACGCTATGGACTCTACTTGCGCCACCATGAGGTCCACCGCCTGCTGTCGAACGAATCTTGGCGCAGGCCGAAGGAACTCATGCCGCGCGCCAGCGGACCCCGATCGCGGTCGGCGGGGTCGGGAGTCTGGTGATTACCGCACTCCTGCAGCAACGCCCGCGGAATCCGGCTCAGCGTGTCGTGCAGGCTCAGCGGCGCGGAGATCTGATCCGAGGACTGCCGCAGCGCGATCCGGGCCTGCTGCTGGGCATCCACCTCGGCCGCGCACTCGCGGCACACGGAAATATGGTGGGCAGCACGCAGGTACGCGTTCATCCGCAGCTCGCCGTCCACATAGGCGGCGATGGCCTCACTGGCCAGGTGCTCGGTGGGGGCGAAACGCGGGGGACGACGGTGCGGTAAGTCCTCGCCACTCATACGCTGCACACCCTTCCGGACGACTCGAGCTGTTCGGGCGACACCTGCCCGCGGGCGTGGTGTCCAGGAAGCGCGGGCGCAGTGCCCGCGGCTCACCCGACGTTTTCGGTGGCGGCGAATCGCCGCTCAATCCCATTATGCTCGAGGTGCTCGCGCAGTGCCTGACGTCCTCGGTGGATCCGGCTGCGCACGGTACCCAGCTTGACGCCCAGCGTCGCGCCGATCTCCTCGTACGACAGACCTTCGATGTCACAGAGCACGACCGCGGCGCGGAACTCCGGGGCCAGCGAGTCCAGCGCGGACTGCAGGTCCGGATCCAGGTTGGCGTCGTGATAGGCCTGCTCGGGACCCGGGCCCTCGGAGGGCACCCGGTCGTAGTCCTCCGGCAGCGCCTCCATGCGGATGCGGTTGCGGCGGCGGACCATGTCCAGGAACAGGTTCGTGGTGATGCGGTGCAGCCAGCCCTCGAAGGTGCCGGGCTGATAGTTCTGCAGGGACCGGAAGACCCGGATGAAGGTTTCCTGGGTCAGATCCTCGGCGTCCTGCGGATCACCGGTGAGGCGGTAGGCCAGGCGATACACGCGATCGGCGTGCTCGCGGACCAGCTCGTCCCAGGTCGGCATCACAGAGCGATCGCCGGTGGCGTCGAAGGCCGCGGTCCCGGACAGGGCGGCTTCGTCGTCGGCGGGGGACAGGAGAAGGTCGCTGTCCAGCGCGGTGTCGCTGTCCAGCGGCTTGATCTGCGGGTGCAGAGTGTTGGCGTGTTCACGCGCCGCGTCGACCATGTGGATGGGGTTACCTCCTACTCGGGACCGTGGACCCGATATCGGGGACAACCAATCTGCTGGATCAGCTGTTCCCGATTCCGAGCCAGCGGTCGCTGGCCTGGCGTGAGCATTACTCTGGTCGGTCGTGATGTGGCCGCTGTATGCAGAGGCTGAGGGACACCTGAGAAAAATCGCCACACCGGCCGGTCACCGCCACGCCTTACCGGTGTATCGCCATTAGCCTCTACTTCGTGAGCCAGACTCCCGCGGCACAGAACCTGCAGCGCAACCTCGCCTACGTGGAGGAATCCGTCGCCGAGGACGACATCCTCGTCGGTGCGCGCGAGCGCGCCCTCGAACTCGGCGCGGCCCCGGTCGCGCCGGCGGTCGGCGCGCTGCTCAGCATGTATTCCCAGCTGCTCGGGGCGCGGGCCGTGGTCGAGGTCGGCACCGGGGCCGGGGTGAGCGGGCTGTGGCTGCTGGACGGCATGCGCGAGGACGGCACCCTGACCACCATCGACTCCGAGCCCGAGCATCAGCGTGCGGCCCGCGAGGCGTTCCGGTCGGCCGAGATCGCGCCGGCGCGCACCCGGCTCATCAACGGGCGGGCCCTGGATGTGCTGCCGCGGCTCGCCGATGGGGCCTACGACCTGGTCTTCATCGATGCCGCGCCGCTCGAGCACCCGCAGTATGTGGCGCAGGCGGTGCGGCTGCTGCGGGACGGTGGCGCGATCCTGCTGCACAATGCCCTGCTCGGGGGCCGGGTCCCGGACCCCGCCCAGCGCGACCCGCAGACCATGGCCGTGCGGGCGGCGACCCGCGCGATCGCCGAGGATCCGGACCTGACGAGCGTGCTGATCCCGGTCGGCGACGGGCTGCTCTGCGCTGCGCGCGGGTAGATTCTGCGCTGCGCGCGGGTAGATTCTGCGCTGCGCGCGGGTAGATTCTGCGCTGCGCGCGGGTGAAAACTCAACGCCCGGTGTGGAATTCGATTCCGGCGTGGCGTTCCGCGCGGCGATAGTCCGCGCGGCAATAACTGCGTTCGAAAATCTTTCCTGGCGCGGAAAGTCTCCGGTGACGAAGTGCCCGGACGTCTGGATTTCGTAAATCCTCGCGACTCGAGTCGAAAGGCCCTTGCCCTTCGCTTGAACGCGTGTTTAAGGTACTAAACATGCGTTCAACCGACGATCTGACAACTCGGGCCCGGATTCGCGACGCCGCGATCACCGTGTTCGGGGAGCAAGGGTTCGGGGTCGGCGTGCGGGCCATCGCGGCCGCGGCGGGAGTCTCCGCCGGGCTGGTCAATCACCATTTCGGGTCCAAGGACGGGCTGCGGGAGGCGTGCGACGAGTGGGTCCGGGAAACGATCCGGGCCGCCAAGATGGAGTACATCGAGAACCCCTCGCCCGGCGGGCTCATGCGCCAGCTGGCCGAGATCGAGGAGTTCGCCCCGGGCATGGCCTACCTGATGCGCAGCTTTCAGGCCGGCGGGTCTCTGATGAAGACCTTCTTCGAGCACATGGTCGAGGACACCGAGCAGTACCTGCGCGCGGGCGTCGCGGGCGGGTCCGTCAAGCCGATGCGTGACGTGCGGGCCACCGCGCGTTACGTGGCCACCAACAACGGCGGCGGCATGATGATGTTCCTGCAGCTCTACGCCGCCGAACAGCCGGGTCCCATCGATTTCCGCAAGGCGCTGCGGGAATACGCCGACCGCATGATGCTGCCCGCGCTGGAGATCTACACCCACGGCATGCTCACCGATTCCACGGCGCTGGACGCATTGACCAGTACTGAGCAATAACCCATCAACGTCGTTTTCCTACAAGGAGATTCGATGAACGTTCCTGCCAATCCCGTGATCGAAGTCCGGGATCTGCACAAGAACTTCGGGCAGGTGCGAGCCCTGGACGGCCTCGACCTCGAGGTCGCCGAGGGCGAGGTGCACGGTTTCCTCGGGCCGAACGGGGCCGGGAAGTCCACCACCATCCGCATCCTGCTGGGCATCCTGTCGCGCACCTCCGGTGAGGCCGTGGTGCTGGGCCGGGATCCGTGGACGGACGCGGTCGCGCTGCACCGCGACATCGCCTATGTCCCGGGCGATGTCACGCTGTGGCCGTCGCTGTCCGGCGGTGAGACCATCGATCTGCTGGCGCGCATGCGCGGCGGGATCGATCAGGATCGCCGCGCCGAGCTGATCCAGCGTTTCGAGCTGGATCCGAGCAAGAAGGCGCGCACCTATTCCAAGGGCAACCGGCAGAAAGTGGCTCTGGTGTCGGCGTTCTCGTCGCACGCCCGGCTGTTCCTGCTGGACGAGCCGACCTCGGGCCTGGATCCATTGATGGAGCAGGTGTTCAACGAGTGCGTGGCCGAGGCGGTGGCGCGCGGCACCACGGTGCTGCTGTCCAGCCACATTCTGTCCGAGGTGGAGCGGCTGTGTGAGCGGGTGACCATCATCCGGGCGGGCAAGACCGTCGAGACCGGCACGCTGGCCCAGATGCGGCATCTCTCGCGCACCTCGATCACCGCCGAAATGATCGGCAGCCCAGGCGATCTCAGCCGCATCCCGGGAGTCGAGGACATCAGCGTCGAGGGCAATACCCTGCATGCCCAGGTGGACAGTGAACACCTGGGTGAGTTGATCCGGGTACTCGGCGACGCCGGTGTGCGCAGCCTGGTCAGCCAGCCGCCGACGCTGGAAGAGCTTTTCCTGCGCCACTATTCGCTCGATGGTCGGGCTCCGGCCGACGCGCGCGAGCGGGTGTCGAAATGACCGCGGTCACCGCCACCGCGCCCCGCGCGTTCGAAACGCCGTCATTCGCGGGGGATTTCACCGGGACCTGGCAGCTGCTGCGGCTGCATCTGCGGCGCGACCGGATCATTCTGCCGCTGTGGGTGCTGTTGTTGTCGCTGCCGCTGGGCAGCGTGTACATCAAGAGCCTCGAGAAGATCTACCACACGCCCGCCGACTTCCAGGGCTTCGCCGACGGCATCCTGTCGAACCCTGCCGAACTGGCGATGTACGGGCCGATCTACAACACCAGCCTCGGCGCCTCGGGCGTCTGGAAAGCCGGGATGTTCTTCACGCTCATCGGCGTGGCCACCATCCTGACCGTCATCCGGCACACCCGGGCCGACGAGGAGACCGGGCGCACCGAACTGCTGGCCTCGACGCGGGTCGGGCGGTTCGCCGGACTGACCGCGGCGCTGATCGTGGCCTACGGTGGCGCGCTGGCCACCGGGCTGATCGGATTCGCCAGCATCGCGAGCACGTCCGTGCCGCGCTCCGGCTCGCTGGCCTTCGGTCTGGCGCTGGCCGGGTCGGGCATCGTGTTCGCCTCGGTGGCCGCGATCGCCGCCCAGCTGTCGGCCAGCGCCCGGGTGGCGCGCGGTATCGCCTTCGCGGTGCTGGGTGTGACGTACACGCTGCGCGCAGTCGGTGACGTGCGTGCCGCGGCGGGCCCGACCAGCCCGCTCACCTGGCTGGCCCCGCAGGGCTGGTCGCTGCAGGTGCGGGCGTTCGCGGGCGATCACTTCGCGGTGCTGCTGCTGCACCTGCTCGCCGCGACCGTGCTGACCGGCGTCGCGTATTACCTACTGGCGCACCGGGATACCGGTGCCGGCCTGATCGCGGAGCGGCCGGGCGCACTTCAGGCCGGGCCCACGCTGGGCGGCCCGCTCGGACTCGCCTGGCGGCTGCAGCGCGGGACGCTGCTGGTCTGGACGGTCGGACTCGGGCTGTACGGGTTGATGATCGGCAGCGTGACGAACGGCGTCGGCAAGCAACTGGGCAGCAGCCAGACCATTCGCGATCTGATCACCCGCATGGGCGGTTCCGAATCGCTGGAGAAGTCGCTGATCAGCTACGCGTTCACCATGGTCGCGCTGGGTGCGGCGGCCTACTCGGTGTCGGCGGCGCTGCGGCTGCACTCCGAGGAGAGCACCGCGCACGCGGAAGCCGTGCTCACCGGCGCGGTCTCCCGAACCCGTTGGGTGGCTTCGCATCTGACGTTCGCCCTGCTCGGACCCGCACTGGCGCTCGTGGTGTCGGGCCTGCTCGGCGGCCTGATCTACGGTCGCGCTGCCGGTGACGTCGGTCAGAAGACCGGTCAGGTGCTGGGGGCCGCGCTGGTGCAGGTGCCTGCGGTGTGGACCTTCACCGCCATCACCGTCCTGTTGTTCGGTCTGCTGCCACGCTGGTCGACCGTGGCGTGGGGTTTCCTCACCGCCGCCATCGCGGTCTTCCTGCTGGGCTCGCTCGCGGGCGCACCCCAGTGGTTCCGCGATCTGAACCCGTTCGAGCACGCCCCGAAGGTGCCCGGCGAGGCGTTCACCGCCACCCCGCTGGTGGTGCTCGTGCTCGTGGACGTGGCATTGATCACGGTGGGGCTCATGGCATTCCGCCGCCGCGATCTCCGATCCGCCTAACGCGACACCCCCGCGAACGCCCGCACCGGACCCGCCGATGCGGGCGTTCGCGGTGACCCGGTGTGCCGGGTGGCCCCGCGTTCGGTCGCCGGCGAATCCTCGGTTGCCGGTGCGGGTACGGCGATCGGGCGGGGTGGGCGGTGCAGGGGCAGTGCTGAGGTCTGGATTCGGCCGGTGACGCGGTGGTACAGCAGAGGGGGATCGATTTTTGCTAGGAGGTGGGGGATATGTTCGAGGGACTGGCCCTCGGGGTACACCTACCGGCCGGATGGCTCTGGCCCGCACTGGTTTTCTTCGGCGGCATCATCTGCCTGGGGCTGCTGGTACTGCTACTGATCAGCGGAGCGCGTTTCGACGACCACGCGTCGCGGTACGTGCCCACGACGACCAGTACGTGTGAACCGTTCTGCGGTGCGCGTACTCCGGTGCCCGGATATCCGAACTGAACGGTCGCATCGAGGTTTCCGGACCGTCGGCGCGGATACTCCACGGGAATAGTTCGACGAGTGGGGGTACCCATGGGGCAGCGGATCCCGGCCGTGGTCGGGTTGTACTTCCGCGAGGCCGGGCAGTGGCGGCGCATCGCCGAATTCCGGCTCGCCGCGGACGGTCGCGCCACCTTCCGGACGGTGGACCCGGTCGAAGGACTGGTCGCCCGCGTCTGGTACCACCAGGGCGTCGACGTTCTCGGCGAGAACCGCACCGTGCAGCCCGAGGACGGCGCGGCCTTCCTGCGAGCGCTGCTGCAGCCGTTCGGTTTTCGCGACTACTGGTTCCGCGACGACAGTTCGCCGCGCAGCGGGCGCAGCCGCACCGGGCACGCGGTCTCGCGGAGCGCGGCCGCGGTGCGCCCGGACGCCTGCGACAAGGACTGCGCGGCAGCGGAGCCGGATTGCCGGTGCGCCGGGGATCGAGCGCCGGCCGATGTCACTCCGCAGCCGCACGAGGAGCGGTCGCACCGTCCCGCGTCCCGGCCCGCCGCCTGGCGGCTGCTGGACGCGGACGTCCTCCGATTCTGAAGCGCCGCACCGGATCCGCTACAGGCTGTTGGCCAGCAGCGCGTACTGCGCGGCCGCCTTCCGCTGGGCGTCGGAATCATTGGTCCCGTTCACCACGCCCACGTACTGCTTGTAGCTGACGTAGCAGCGGCTCGGCGTCTTGTCCGAGGTGCGGTGCACGCACTTGACGTCGGGCACCTTGTCCGGCCCGCTGGTCGCGGACTCCTGCAGGTTGCTGATCATGCCGGTCACGAAATCCGCGCCCGCCTTGCCATCTCGCAGTCGGATGACGAAATTGCCGTCGGCACTGGACATTTCGTCGGCACCGCCATCGGACACCAGCTTGGTCCAGTAGGCCATGTCGTCGGAGGGCAGGATCAGCCAATTGGCCGGGAACACCGCGAAATTGTCGGGATCGACGGTCTTGTGGTCGCGGTCGGTCACCAGGGTGCGGGCCAGCAGACGATCGGGATCGACCGGCAGCTGCGAGATCTGGTCGTTCGGGGTCTCCTGGAAGGCGTCCAGCGTCGGGACCTGGGCATCGAGGGTCTTCTTGGCCCAGGACAGCAGATCCTTCTGATCGGCGCTGGGGCGCAGGATGAACAGCGAGATCACGAAGTCCTTGCGCGCCATGGTCAATCCGATGTTCGGCACGCCCGGCCGCCAGTGCGCGTAGGCGTCCGGATAGTCGGGCAGGGTGAGCTTCTGGTTCACGTTCAGCGCGACATTGAAGTCGGTGTCCTCGAGTTCGCGGGCGGCCAGCTTGGCATTGTCGGCGGACGGGAAGCGCAGCACGCGGGTGGTGATGGTGGTGCCGTTCGGATCCGGATTGTCGTTGACGTCCTCGCGGTCCGAGCCGCTGGCCGCGAAACCGGCCACGAAGCCGCGGTTGGTCAGCACGCCCTTGACCGCGGAGGACAGGTGGCTGACATTCACCACATCGTCGACCGTGGACAGCACCACGCCGCCGCGGCCGATATTGAGGTGGGAGTCGATCTTCACCGCCGGGGCGACGGCCGCGGTCATCCGGATCCCCTCGAGGGTGTTGCCCTTACCGGCGTTGTTGCGGTCGTAGGTGTAGCGGTTCACCGGATAGGACCCGGTGTCCAGGGTGCGGACATCCAGCTCACCGGGAACCGGGGTGCCGGACCTACCGCATCCGGACAGCAGGACGGTCAAGGTGAGGCAGGTGATGGCGGTGACGACACGTGCCGGACGGCGCATGGTGATCCCTCCCGCGCGGCCCGTCGGCGGCGGCGCTCCATGCACAGATTTTCGGACCAGCATCGGCCGGATGTCCACTCTTATCCGTGTCGCTCGCGCGGCCGGATGGATTGAAACACCTGGTAGTCAGACCCAGATGCCCTTGCCGACGGTCACCACGCCGCCATTGCTCACCGCGAAACGTTCTCGATCCCGGTCCAGATCCACGCCGATGATCTCGCCCTCCGTCACCACCACGTTCTTGTCCAGAATGGCGTGCCGCACCACCGCACCCCGGCCGATCCGCGCGCCCGGCATGAGCACACTGCCCTCCACCGTCGCACCGTCTTCGACCAGCACATTCGAGAACAGCACCGAATTGCGCACCGTCGCCGCCGACAGAATGCTGCCCGCGCCCACGATCGACTCCTGGGCCAGGCCGCCGCGGCCGAACTTGGCGGGCGGCAGATTCTCGGCCGCACCGCGAATCGGCCAGTGCTTGTTGTAGAGATCGAAGACCGGATCCACCGACACCAGATCCATGTGCGCCTCGTAGAAGGCGTCGATGGTGCCGACATCGCGCCAGTAGCCGCGGCTGCGCTCGGTCGCGCCGGGCACCACATTGGTGGAGAAGTCGTAGACCGCGGCCGCGCCCGACCGCACCAGGCTCGGAATGATGTCGCCGCCCATGTCGTGGTCGGAGTCGTTGTCGTCGGCGTCGGCGCGAATGGCATCCACCAGCACCTTGGTGCTGAACACGTAGTTGCCCATGGAGGCGAAGGTGACATTCGGATCATCGGGGGTGCCGGGCGGGTGCACCGGCTTCTCCAGAAAGCCGATGATGCGGCCGGATTCGTCGGAATCGATGCAGCCGAAGGCGCTCGCCGTACTGCGCGGCACCCGGATGCCCGCCACCGTCACGCCCGCCCCGGAGTCGATGTGCGCCTGCACCATCTGCTCCGGATCCATCCGGTACACGTGGTCGGCGCCGAAGACCACGATGTACTCCGGGTCCTCGTCGTAGATCAGGTTCAGCGACTGCATGATCGCGTCCGCGCTGCCGGTGTACCAGCGCGGGCCCAGCCGCTGCTGGGCCGGCACCGGGGTGATGTACTCCCCGCCGAAGCCCGACAGCCGCCAGGTCTGGGAGATGTGCCGGTCCAGCGAATGCGACTTGTACTGCGTCAGTACGCAAATGCGCAGATAACCCGCATTCACCAGATTCGACAGCACGAAGTCGATGAGCCGGTACGCGCCGCCGAAGGGAACCGCGGGCTTGGCGCGGTCCTTGGTGAGCGGAAAGAGTCGCTTGCCCTCGCCACCGGCGAGCACGATCCCGAGTACGTGCGGCTGGCTCCTCACACTTCTGAAACTACCGGTTGTGCCCGAACACGGAATGTCCAGCTGGTGCCGTGTTCATCGCGATCTTGCGAGCCACCTCGATTGGTTAGCCCGCGAGCTAACGTTTAGTTTGGACCGGTGAGTTACCGCGCGGACGGAGCTCGCGGACTGCGAGTGGCCCTGATGACCCGCGAATACCCGCCGGAAGTGTACGGCGGGGCGGGGGTGCACGTCACCGAACTCGTACCGCGGTTGCGGCGGCTGTGCGATGTCACCGTGCACTGCATGGGGGTCGCGCGCGCGGATGCCGTGGTGCACCAACCGGATCCGATGCTCTACGCGGCGAATTCCGCGTTGCAGATGATGTCCGCGCAGCTGCGCATGGCCGAGGCCGCGAGCTTCGCCGACGTGGTGCACTCGCACACCTGGTACACCGGGCTCGCGGGGCATCTGGCCGGGGAGCTGTACGGGATTCCGCACGTGCTGACCGCGCACTCACTGGAACCGCGACGGCCGTGGAAGGCGGAGCAACTCGGCGGGGGCTACCGGCTGTCCTCGTGGTCGGAACACAATGCCATGACCCACGCCGACGCCGTCATCGCGGTGAGCGCGGGCATGCGCGCCGATGTGCTCGCCGCCTACCCCGATATCGATCCCGCCAAAGTCCACGTGGTGCACAACGGCATCGACGCCGACGTCTGGCATCCGGGCGGTCCCGCGTCCGGCTCGCGGGACGTGCTCACCGAGCTCGGCGTGTCCCGGGGGCGGCCCATCGCGGCGTTCGTCGGGCGCATCACCCGGCAGAAGGGCGTCTCGCATCTGCTGGCCGCGGCCCGGCATCTGGATCCGGGCATTCAGCTGGTGCTGCTGGCCGGGGCCGCGGACACACCCGCCATGGAGGCCGAGGTGGCGGCGTCGGTGCGGGCGTTGCGGGCCGACCGCGACGGCGTGTTCTGGATCAAGGAGATGCTGCCCACCGAGCTGGTGCGGCAGGTGCTCGCGGCGGCAACGGTTTTCGTGTGCCCGTCGGTGTACGAGCCGCTGGGCATCGTGAATCTGGAGGCGATGGCCTGCGGGACCGCGGTGGTGGCCTCGGATGTGGGCGGGATTCCGGAGGTGGTGGTGCCCGGGGAGACCGGGCGGCTGGTCCACTATGACGAGACCGCGCCCCGGGACTACGAGCGTGGCCTGGCCCGCGCCGTGAACACCGTTGCGGCGGACCCGGTCATGGCCGCCGCGATGGGGGCGGCCGGCCGCGACCGGGCGATCGGCGCCTTCGACTGGAACCGGATCGCCGCGCGCACCGCGCACATCTACGACCTGGTCCGCAAGGGATAGCCGGGCGCCGGTTCAGGCGGTCAGGGGATACCGCATGAACACGTCGGCCCGGTCATAGGGACTGGGCGGCAGCTCCGAGGGCGGCACGTGCACGAAACCCATGGCCTCGTACAGGTGCACGGCACTGGCCAGCCGGGCATTGCTGGCCAGGAAGAACTCCGTCGCGCCCAGATCGCGCATCCGCTCGATGGCGGTGGCCAGCACCACCCGGCCGATGCCGCGCCCCCGGAAGCGGGGCGAGACGGCCATTTTCGACAGTTCGAACACGCCCGGCTCCTCCTGGACCAGGGCGACACAGCCGACGGCCTCGCCGTCCAGCCGGGCGATCAGCACCTCGCCGCCGTGATCGACGATGGCCTGCGGATCGTCGAGGGTGGCCAGGTCGGCGGGCTCGACCGAGAAGATGGTCTCGATCCACTCCAGGTTCAGGTCCTTGAAGGCGCGGGCGTCGTCGGGCGAGGACATCGGCGCGACCACGATCGAATCGAGTTCCGGGGCGCGGGCTTCCGTCTGCTGAGTCACCAGGAAAGCATGTCGGACGTGGAACCATAACGTCCAATACTGGATAGCTGCGATCGATATGATCCACTTATGAACCCCGGTGTGGAGCTGCGGCACCTGCGCTACTTCCTGGCGGTCGCGGAGGAACTGCACTTCGGGCGGGCCGCCGCCCGCCTGCACATCGCCCAGCCCGCCCTCACCCAGCAGATCCAGCGCCTGGAAACCCTGCTCGGAACCCGGCTCTTCGACCGGACCTCGCGCACCGTCGCGCTCACTGCCGCGGGAATCGTGCTGCGCGAGCGCGCCCACGCCCTGCTCGGTCACGCCGAACGCGATCTGGCCGAGGTCACCCGCATCGGCCAGGGCAGTCAGGGCACGCTCTACCTGGGCTTCGTCCCCTCGGTGCTGCCGCTCGAACCACTGCGCGGGGTCCGCGAATTCCGCGAACGCTTTCCGCTCGTGCAGATCGACCTGGTCGAAGGGTTCACCAGCCACCTGATGGAGCGCCTCGCCAACGGCACTCTCGACATGGCCATCGTCCGCGACCCCGACGAGCAACCCGGCACCGTCACCGTCCCCCTCATGACCGAGCCGTTCATGGCGATCCTCCCCGCCGACCACCCCGACGCCGGACGCGCCGCGCTCACCGGAGCCGAACTCGCCGAGAACCCGCTGGTCTTCTTTCCCCGCGCGGCGGGCGGACTCGCCTACGAGAAGAACCTCGCGCCGCTCCTGGAGTCCGGCCGCCCCCCTCGCATCGTCCAGGAGGCCACCAACTGGACCATCATCCTCTACCTGGTCGCCGCGGGCCTCGGCGTCACTATCGCCCCACGCAGCGCCACCTTCACCGCCCCCGACTCGGTCCGCATCATCCCCCTCGCCGAAACCGACGCGGCCACAACGATTTACATCGCCACCCGGGCGGACGACACCCGCCCCCTGGTCCGCAATCTTCTCGACCTGCTCCCGAACCGCCCGAAACCTCTTGAACCGCTCGGGCTCAGCGTGGGCGATACACCGAGATCGTGACCGACGCGGTCACCGGCATCGGATCGGGCAGGGCCGCAATCTGTTCCGCTCGCCCCTCGGCCGCATGAAATGCCGACGGCCCCATGGCCGCCACGTTCGCCACATCCTCGTGCGAGAGCTCCATCGTGTACTCGACCGCATCGTGTTCCACCAGCTCGAACCGCTCCCCGAGCGATTCGGCGAGCCGATCCGCCTTGGCCGCATCCACACTCACCATCCCGAGCGGCTCGATCAGCTCACCCAGATGCCGCGAGGTCGGCGTCACCACCACGAACCGCCCCTCGTCCCCCAGTACCCGCGCCACCTCGTCCGCATTCCGCGGCGCGAACACCGACACCACCGCCCCCATCACGCCATCCCGCACCGGCAGCCCCCGCCACGCATCGGCCAGCACCGACCCGCCCCGCGCATGCGTCCGAGTCGCCCGCCGCGCCGCCGCCTTCGACACATCCAGCGCGATTCCCCGAGCTCCCGGCACCGCATCCAACACAGCCGCCAAGTAATACCCGGTCCCCGCCCCGATCTCGAGCAGTGCCGGGCCGCCGCCCGCGGAGAGGAGGGTGGTGGTGAGTCGTACTGCGGAGGCCGCAGTGACGGTCATTCCGGGTGCGAGGGTTCCGGGACGGAGGCGTCGATGCCGGGTCGACGTGGCCGGCGAGGTGGCAGCCGTGGGGGAGTCCGCTCCGAATACTGCTGTGTCGGAATCGGTTACGGGGCGGGGGGTGGTGTCGCGGTGGGGGAGGGCTGCTGCGACGGTCTCGGCCAGGGCGGCGGCGATGGGGGCGAAATGCCCTGCGGCCTGAAAGGCGGTGCGGGCGTCGAGCATGGCCGGGGTGTCGCCGGTCATTTTGGTGGACGCGCCGGTGAGGAGGCTGATGTAGCCCTGCTTGGCCAGGTCGAAGCTGTGGCCGTGCGGGCAGCGCAAGGTACGGACGGGCGGGTCGCCGGCCGCGGGGTCGGCGCCGGGAGCCGTGAGGGGCAGGCCGCACTGTGGGCAGGCCAGCAGGTCGGCGCAGGCCAGAAGCCGTTCCGCGGGGGAGGGCTCGGCAGTGCCGACTATGGGGGGATATGAGTTGTTGTTCACCGTGGTACCGGTAAGCCTGGGAGCCCCCGGGATTCTCGAGGGGGTTCGGGGGCGAAGCCCCTGAGAGTCCCGGGAGTTGGGCTCACCGGCACCGGCGAGTCGATCGATCAGCTGGTGACTTTGACGAGTTCGTCACCGAGCGCCGCGGCTTCATCCGGCGTGAGCTCGACGACCAGACGCCCGCCACCCTCGAGTGGAACCCGCATCACGATTCCACGCCCTTCCTTGGTTGCCTCGAGGGGACCGTCCCCGGTGCGGGGCTTCATGGCCGCCATCCTCTGCTCCCTCCAGATCTGCGCGGTCTGCTGCGCACTTTCATGGAACTCCAGTTGTCACCAACCAGGCAGCCCGCCGGCATGTGGCGGGCTACACCATGCCCATTCTTCCCTATCGCGGATCGAGGCGGGTACCTGAGTTCCAAAAACCGACCGTCGTGGCGTTCAGCGAGTACCGACATTCACCCAGCAATCGGCGATGTGATCGTCTACCATCCCCGTCGCCTGCATGAGTGCGTATGCGGTCGTGGGTCCCACGAATTTGAACCCGCGTCGCTTGAGTTCTTTTGCGAGAGCAGTGCTTTCGGTGGTCACCGCGGGCACATCGGACATGCTCCGCGGGCGCTTGCGCGGGGCCGGGGCATAGGACCAGAGCAGGGCGTCCAGGCTCTCGCCGAGATCGCGGGCAACCCGCGCATTGTGGACGCTCGCCAGTATTTTGGCCCGATTGCGAACAATGCTGGCATCCGCCATGAGGCGTTCCACATCGGCATCCCCGAACCCCGCCACCCGTTCGATCGCGAAGCCCTGGAATGCGGTCCGGAAGGCGGGCCGCTTCCGCAAAATCGTGATCCACGCCAACCCCGACTGAAACGCCTCGAGGCACATTCGTTCGAATAGCGCGTCATCGCCGTGCAGCGGTCGTCCCCACTCCTGATCGTGGTAATCCCGATAAAGCTGGGAGCCTTCCGCCCATCCGCACCGAATCAGTCCGTCGGTGCTCGCGTCTGCGGTCATCGTGCGCCCGGCTCTTCGCCGTGCTCTGTCGCGACGGCCGGTTCGGCCGGGAGCACCTGGGGGGCCGCCGCCTCGCTCGGCCCGGACTGCGCATCGGCGCCGGGCTCGGCCACCGGCTCCGCCGCGGCCTCCGTTCCGGTCGCGCGGGCGAGTTCGCCCTCGAGTTCGTCGATGCGTGCGGCGAGCCGGGTCAGGGCCCAGTCCACCTCGCCCGCCTTGTACCCCCGGAACACCTGCTGGAAGCGCAGTGCCCGCACATCGCAGCCGCTGATCCCCGCCGCGGGCAGCACGGTGACGGTCGTCCCCTCCGGCAGCGGCCCGAGCTCCTCCGACCGCCCGAAGATCGCACTGGCCACCAGGAACAGCAGCGCGGCGACCAATCCGACGATCAGCACGTACAGCAGCATCGTGAGCATGCCCCGAGCTTAGGGCCCGCCCGCGACGCAGTCCGCCCGTACCCCTGGCGGAAACGCGCCCTCGAATTCCGCACTCCCCCAAAGGGAGAACAAAGTCAGGGAGCTCTCGGCGCGGGATTCGGGCGAATTCCGCGCTGAGAGCTCCCTGATCGTGATTGCTACAGGTGTCGGGTGGTGTCGATGGAGAGGGACATGCCGGCCAGGCCGCGACGGCGGACGGACAGTTTGTCGGCGATGTCGAGCAGGGCCTTGCCCGACGAGCTCTCCGGGGCGCGCAGCACGATGGGGGTGCCCTCGTCGCCGGCCTCGCGCATCTGCTGCTCGATCGGGATCTGGCCCAGCAGCGGGACATTCGCGCCGATGGCGCGGGTCAGGTTGTCGGCCACGGTCTGCCCGCCGCCGGCGCCGTAGAGCTCCATGCGGGAGCCGTCGGGCAGATCGAGCCAGGACATGTTCTCGATGACACCGGCGATGCGCTGGCGGGTCTGCAGGGCGATGGAGCCCGCCCGCTCGGCGACCTCGGCGGCGGCCAGCTGCGGGGTCGTCACGACCAGGATCTCCGCGTTCGGAATGAGCTGGGCCAGCGAGATGGCCACGTCGCCGGTACCGGGCGGCAGGTCCAGCAGCAGGATGTCGAGGTCGCCCCAGAAGACGTCGGCCAGGAACTGCTGCAGCGCGCGGTGCAGCATCGGGCCGCGCCACACCACGGGGGTGTTGCCCTGGGTGAACATGGAGATCGAGATGACCTTCACGTCGTGCGCGATGGGCGGCAGGATCATGCGCTCGACCTGGGTGGGCCGCTGCTCGGTGCCCAGCATGCGCGGCACGCTGTGGCCGTAGATGTCGGCGTCGAGCACGCCCACCGAGAGGCCCTTGGCGGCCATGGCGGCGGCGAGATTGACGGTGACCGAGGACTTTCCGACGCCGCCCTTGCCGGAGGCGACCGCGTAGACGCGGGTGAGCGAGCCGGGCTGGGCGAAGGGGATGACCGGTTCCGCGGCATCACCGCGCAGCTTGCGACGCAGTTCGGTGCGCTGCTCGTCGCTCATGACGTCCAGCTCGACCGTGATGGCGCCCACTCCGGCCACGTCGGCGACGGCCTTCGTGACCCGTTCCTGGATGGCGGATTTCATCGGGCAGGCCGATGTCGTCAGGTAGATCACAACGTGGACACCGCTATCCGCGCCGACTTCGACGCTCTTCACCATGCCCAGCTCGGTGATCGGCTTCCGGATCTCCGGGTCGATCACCTTCGCGAGCGCGACCCGCACATCCGATTCCATAACCACTGGCATGTGCCCAAGTCTAGGAGCGCCGTCGGCCGTGTCGTTTTCGCCCTCCGCTTATACCCGGGGCGGGTGTGCAGGGCGTGGTCGGATGCGTGGGTGGCGCGGTCTAGATGCGAGGCAGCGCGGCGGCCGCCGGGGAGATTCCCGAGCCGTACGCGGTCTCCCACGCCATGACGTTCGCGACATAGGCCATGGAGTTGTTGTAGCGCAGGATGGCCCGGGTCTGCTGGCCCGGATCACGCATGTCGAGGCCGCCCGAGCAGAGGTACTTGCCGGCGGTGAGCGCGGCGTCGTACATGTTCTGCGGATCGGCGACGCCGTCGCCATTGCCGTCGGCCGCGTACTTGCGCCAGGTCTCGGGCAGGAACTGCATCGGGCCCACGGCGCGGCGGTAGCTGCCGGACAAGCCGTCCAGGTCGCCGCCGTCGGAGGTCGCGACCACGTTGTTCCCGGCCAGCCTGCCGTCCAGGATCGGGCCGTAGACGGATTCGAGCGGATAGCCGTTGTCGTCGATTTTGCCGTAGCCGTGGGTGGATTCGACCCGGCCGATACCGGCCAGCAGGTTCCACGGCATATTGCAGGTCGGATTCTCCACGGCGAGAATGTGTTCCGCGTTCTCGTAGGCGTCCTGCGCGACGCCCGGCATGCCGAGCGGCCCGGCGGCGCGCGCCGACGGTACCCGGCCGTCCGGCTGCGCGACGGACTTGACCTCCGGAGGGCCAATGGGCGCAACCTGTTTGGCCTCGTGCAGCAGCGGTTCCGGTGCGGCGGCCGGTATTACGGCTACCTCGGGTGTGGGCAGTTGTTCCTCGCTGTCGTTCGACAGCTGGTGCTGAACGGTAGCCGCGAGCTTGTCGGCGATGTTCCCGTCGCCGGCTCCGGTAACTGTGGCCAGTCCGGCGGGCACGAGCCCGGTCAATGCGATGACCGATCCACGGCGAACTTTCGGGACCGGGGGTTTGCGGTGACGACCCACTGTGTGGTGACCCTCCATTGCCATCGGTTGATACCGGGGTGATGCAACGAAGGCCACGTTACCTTATCCGAGACCTTCCTGTTACCCCTTCGTGACCAACTCTCAGGATTTGAAGGAAACGCAAGTCAGACGCGAGTTCCGGAGCGGCGCGCCGTAACTCGCGAATCACACAATCGCTACGGTGCGGGCGCGGGGGCCGGCGCCGGAAGCGGAATCGTGATGCCGAACGGCAGCGTGATGCCGGGGGCCGGGGTGGTGGTCGTGGTGGCGTCCGGCGTGGTTTCGGCCGGGGCCGCGGCCTCGGGTTCGGGCGTCGCGGAGGGCGTGACCGTTTGCTGGTCCTGCGGTTGCTGGACGGCCTGCTGCGGCTGATCCTGCGGCTTCTGGCCTTGCTGACCCGTCTGGGTGTTGCAGGTGGTGACGGCGGGCTGATCCTTGACCACCGGCTTGCCGTCGGGTCCGAACTGCTGCTCGGCCGGCTTGCCGTTCTCGGCCTTGGCGGCGTCCTCGGGCTTGGTCTTGTCATCGGTGTCCGGGTCGCCGGGGACCTTGTCGGCCTTCTGATCCGGCTGCGGCACCGGAACCATCACCTGCTCACAGGGATTCGCGGGCATCACCGGAGCCGGGCAGAAGATCCCGCACGGGATCGGCGGCAGGCCCGGGATGGTGATCATCACCTGGGTCGGCGTCGGCGTGGTGGACTGCCGCGCGGTGTCGGGCGCCGCGGTGGCCGGAATCGTGGTGGAGGCCACCGTGATATCCGGGCCGTTGACCGGAATGTAGTTGTTGGGCACCAGATCCGGCGAGATGCTCACCTGCTGCGGGGCGCCGCCGGTCTTGTAGGCGTTGGCCCAGCTGAGCACGTTGGCCGCGTACGACACCGAATTGTTGTAGCGCAGCACGGCCCTGAGCTGCTGCTGCGGATCGGCCAGATCCATGCCGCCCGAGCACAGGTACTTGCCCGCCGCCAGCGCGGCGTCGAAGACATTGTTGGGATCCGGTGTGCCGCTGCCCTTTCCATTGGCGGCGTACACCGACCAGGTGCTGGGCAGGAACTGCATGGGGCCGATAGCCCGCACGAAACTGCCGTCACTGGCCTTGATGATCTCGTTGCCGGGCAGCGTCCCGTCCAGGGCCGGGCCGTAGATCGGCGAGACCGTGGTGCCCGCGGCGTCGGTGCGGCCGTTGTTGGCGTGGTTGGACTCGATCCGGCCGATGCCGGCCAGCAGGTACCAGGGCAGATGACAGTTCGGGTCCGAAGACTGCAGCGCCAGTTCGGCATTGCGGTAGGCGGCCAGCACGATCTCCGGAATGCCCAGCACGCCACTGCCGCCGGGCAGCGCGATGTCCTGCAGCGGCACGGTGCCGCCGAAGAGCGGCGAGCCGTCGGCGGGCGGGGTCATTGCGCTGAGTTTGCGGGGGGCCTCCGGAGCCGCCGGAACCAGGCCGACGGTCTGGTCGGAGGGGGTGTCGGCGGGACTGTTCACACTCCCGTTGTGCGTGGAGGCGGCTGCCAGCAATGCGTCCGGGGCGGCCTGCGGGGCCACGGTGTGGACGGTCATATTGGTGGCAGAACCGGCGGTGACCAGGCCCGCGATCAACAGTGCCGACGCTGTCACCGGAGCAGAAATTCTCTTCGCCACCACACAATCCCCTCAGTCGTGCGGCCGGTGCCCCGTGGTGACACTCATACAGCGGCTGTGTCTGGGTCGGTCGCTCGGAGCAACGTGATCCAGGTTACCCATGAGTCAGCTGGATCGGAACAACTTCGGTGGTCAGTCGCCATCTTTTCGTGGCGAAATTGCGACCTCATCAGGCTTCCGATCGGTACCCTTCTTTGCTTTCTTGACCTTCGCGACCTCGTCGCCGACTGTCAGTTTTTCCAATCTGACCAGGGACTCCTTGATGTCGTCCAGCTCCCGGCGCACGTAGTCGCGCGTGGCGACCTCGCCCACGGCCAGCCGCAGCGCGGCGAGCTCACGCGCCAGGAATTCGGTGTCGGCTTTCGTCTGAGCCGCTCGTGTCCGGTCCTCCTCGAGCGAGACCCGGTCGCGATTGTCCTGGCGGTTCTGCGCCAGCAGGATCAGCGGCGCGGCGTAGGCGGCCTGGGTGGAGAACGCCAGATTCAACAGGATGAACGGATACGGGTCCCACTGCAGCCGCAGCGCGAACACATTGAGCAGGATCCACACCACCACGATGACGGTCTGGATCACCAGGTAGCGGCCGGTGCCCAGGAAGCGGGCCACCTTCTCGCTGGAACGGGCCATCGCCTCGGGATCCCAGTCGAGGCCGCGGAAGCGACTCTGGACCGGAGTCTCCAAACGCTGGCGGGCGCTGAGTTTTTCGAGCCGTTCGCTCATGCGCGGCCTCCCGTCCCCTCGATCACGGGCATGCCGTGCGCATCGTGATGGTCTTCGTCCTGCTCGCGCCAGTCCTCGGGCAGCAGGTGGTCGAGCACGTCATCGACGGTGACGGCTCCCAAGAGATGATTCTCCGCGTCCACCACCGGCCCGCACACCAGGTTGTAGGTCGCGAAATATCGGGTCACGGCGGTGAGGGGGGCATCGGGCCGCAGCTGCACCAGATCGGTGTCGACGATGCCGCCGACCAGGTTCGCGGGCGGTTCCCGCAGCAGCTGCTGGAAGTGCACGCAGCCGAGGTAGCGGCCGGTCGGGGTGGCCGTGGGCGGACGCACCACGAAGGCCATGGACGCCAGGGCCGGCGTCAGCTCGGGATCGCGGATGCGGGCCAGCGCCTCGGCGACCGTGGTGGAGGCGGTGATGACGATCGCGTCGGGTGTCATCAGACCACCGGCGGTGTAGGGCGCGTGTTCGAGCAGGCGGCGCACCGGTTCGGAGTCCTCCGGATCCATCAGCGCCAGCAGCGATTCCGCCTCGCCCTCGGGCAGCTCGCCCAGCAGGTCGGCGGCGTCGTCGGGGTCCATGGCCTCGAGCAGATCGGCCGCGCGTTCCACACCGAGCTGCTCGAGCAGTTCCACCTGGTCGTTCTCGGGCAGCTCCTGGACCACGTCGGCCAGCCGCTCGTCGTCGAAGGCGGCCGCCACCTCGATGCGGCGCTTGAGCGGCAGTTCGCGCAGCATGTGCGCGACGTCGGCGGCTCGCATGCCCTCGAACTGCCCGAGCAGCTGGGTGACGTCCTGGCCGGGCAGGTTCAGCTCGGTCTGGGTGAGGCCGCGCACCTGCGCCCAGTCGACCACGTGCACCGCGCCGCGCCGGCCGAAGCCCACGCCGAGGCGGCGGCGTTCGCGCACGGCGACCCGGGACACCACCCAGTCGCGGGTGCGGCCCTGCTCGATGCCCAGGTCGACCACCACCACGTCCGTGCTCGCCAGCTGTGGCAGCTCGGGATCGGAGACGCGGACCGTGGAGTCGAGAATCTGCGCGATGGCCAGCAGCTCGCCGGGCCGCTGCTCGAAGCGGCGCACGCTGATGGTGCCGGTGGTGAGGGTGACCGCGCCCGGTTCGATGGCCTGGACCCGCAGCATGGGCACGAAAATGCGCTTGCGGGTGGGGAGTTCGACGAGTACGCCCAGCACCCTGGGTTGCTGGCGGTCGTAGCGTATCGAGATCACGATGTCGCGGAGGCGGCCGATAGACTCGCCGTCCGGTCCCAGTACCACCAAGCCCGCCAACCGGGCGGCGAAAACCTTCGTCGCTGCCATGTTTGGTAAGGCTAGTGGGTCAAACGCGTCCTAAATGTCGCGCCACGTGAAGGAGTGAGCCATGACATCGCGCCGATCGGTGCTCGCCGTCCCCGGCAGCAACCCGCGCATGATCGAGAAGGCCAAGGGACTGCCCGCCGACGAGGTGTTCCTGGATCTCGAGGACGCGGTCGCGCCGGCGGCGAAGGAGGCCGCGCGGGCGAATATCGTGGCGGCCCTCAACTCCGGCGGCTGGGGCGCCCAGATCCGCGTTGTGCGGGTCAACGATTGGACCACCGAGCACACCTATGCCGACGTCATCACGGTGGTGGAGGGCGCGGGCTCGGAGCTGGACGCCATCCTGCTGCCGAAGGTCACCGACGCCGGGCAGGTTCAGGCCCTGGACCTGCTGCTGACCCAGCTGGAGAAGGCCAACGGGCTGCCGGTCGGCCGGATCGGGATCGAACCGCAGATCGAGAACGCGCTCGGGCTGCGCAATATCGACGCCATCGCCACCGCGAGCCCGCGGGTGCAGACCCTGGTGTTCGGGCCCGCCGACTTCATGGCCTCGATCAATATGCGCACCCTGGTGGTGGGCGAGCAGCCCGAGGGCTACGAGCCGGGTGACGCCTATCACCACATCTATATGACGATCCTGCTGGCGGCCCGCGCCCACGGCCTGCAGGCCATCGACGGCCCCTACCTGGCGGTCCGCGATATCGACGGCTTCCGTCGCAACGCATCCCGCACGGCCGCACTGGGTTTCGACGGCAAGTGGGTGCTGCACCCGGATCAGATCACCGCCTGCAACGAGATCTTCAGCCCGCGCCAGGCCGACTACGACCGGGCCGAGGAGATCCTCGACGCCTACGCGTTCCACACCTCGGCCGAGGGCGGCGCGCGGGGCGCGGTGATGCTCGGCGACGAGATGATCGACGAGGCCAGCGCGAAGATGGCTCAGGTGATCGCTGACAAGGGCAGGGCGGCCGGAATGGCGCGAACCACGCCTGCTCTGTGAATCGGGCACGGCGAATCGGCGTCCGTCGACGCGAAATAGCATGATGGAGTCATGACGAATCCCATGGGGAATCCGAGCCGGGGCCGTCCTGGCCTGCCGACGCCACCGTCGGGCTGGCCGGTCGGCTCCTACCCGACCTATGCCGAGGCGCAGCGGGCGGTCGACTACCTGGCCGACAACCAGTTCCCGGTGGAGGGCGTGACCATCGTCGGCGTCGACCTCATGCAGGTCGAGCGCGTGCTGTACCGGCTGACCTGGGGCAAGGTCATTGGCGGGGGCATGGTTTCGGGCGCCTGGCTGGGCCTGTTCCTGGGTCTGCTGCTGAGCATGTTCACCCCCGGCGGGACGATCGGCCCGCTGGTGGTCGGCCTGGTCGGCGGCATCATCTTCGGCCTCATCTCCGCGTCCATCCCGTACGCGGCCACCCGGGGCCAGCGCGACTTCGCCTCCACCATGCAGCTGGTGGCCGGCCGCTACGACGTGCTGTGCGACCCGAAGACCGCCGAGCAGGCGCGCGACATGCTCGCCAGGCTGGCCATCTAGATCCATGGAGGTACTGGATCAGGTCCGGGCCGCGGTGCTCGGTCATTTCGAGGTGGAGTCCGCGGACGCGGCATCGGTGACGTTCCTGGGTTTGGAGCCCATCGACATCCTGCGTATCCCGGACGGTGAGTTCGTGCACTACGCCACGCTGGGCGGTTCCCGGCATCCGATGACGGATCCGGCCGCGGCGCTGGCCGATCCGGTGCGCGGGCCGCGCGCGGAGCTGGTGCTGACGCTGCGCGGCGGTGCGGGCGCGGGTTCGGGGCTGACCCGCACGCTGGGCGTGCTGGTGGCGGCGCCCGCGGTGGAAGGTGTTGTGCTGCAGGCGGATGCGCTGCTCGATCTGGGAGAACCGTTGTGGACCAACGCGCCGTTCACCGCGGTGCTGCTGGGTGCGAGCGACATCCCGGAGGTGGCGCTGCCGGAACCCGCTGAGCCCGTGCGGTTCCTGACGGTCGCGCCGATCACCGCGACGGAGGCGGCGTGGGTGCGGATTCGCGGTGCGGCGGCGTTGCGCGACGCCTGGGCCGAGGCGGGAATCGATGTGCGCGATCCCGCCCGGGCCGCAGCGTCGCTCTGATCGACCGCCGCGTCGCGCTACTCGAACGCGCGCTACTCGAACGGGTTGCCGTCGATCGGACAGGTCGCGCCGGCGACCGGAAGCGTTCCCGCGATGAGATAGTCGCGTTTCGCGGCCTCGGAGCAGGTGCTGTGCACGTACATGCTGCTGTGCCCGGCTCCCTCCACCACCAATAGGTGCGCGTCCGACAGTTCCGCCGCGCCGGCGGCGGCTCCGGCCAGCGGTGTCGCGGGATCGTTGCGACTGTTGATCATCAGGATCGGGGCGGTCGGCCGATTCCACGGTCCGGAGTAGGGGTGCACGGCGGTCTGCGGCCAGTAGGCGCAGGTCAGCGCGTCCAGGACGCCGAGCCGGCCGAAGACGGGCACCCGCTGGTCCTCACTGATCGCGAGGGCGCTGTAGCGCCGCTCGTCGCGCGGCACCCGGCTGTCGGCGCACTGGACGCCGTGGAAGGCCTCGGTGTAGTTGTCGTCGTAGGTGTTGGCGCCGGTGCCGCCCAGGCCCTGCGAGCTGCCCGTGCCGATATCGGCCACCTGCCGCACCAGGGCCGCGGTCTCGGCGAGCACATCGGTCGGCCGATACGGTGTGTCGCGCAGGTCGTAGAGAAGTTGCAGGGTGGCGGCGACCTGCGGCCAGCCGGCCGGATTGGACAGCTGGCCCGCCGCGGCCACCACGGTGCCGTAGTCGTAGCGTTTGCCGTCCCACGAGATCGGTTCGCGCCGTACCCGTTCCAGGATCCGCTGCCATTTGTCCCGCGGATCTCCCTGGGAGAAGGCGCATTCGGGCCCGGCCGCCACGCAGGCGTCGAGCATGGCGTCGAACGCGCCCGCGATTCCGGTGGCCACATCCTGACGGGTGTCGATGGGCTGGTCGGCGGCAGCGTCGTCGAGACCGAGGGCATTGCCGCGGAAGTCCATCGAACCGTCCAGCGCGAGGGCGCGGACCCGGCCGGGAAACATGTTGGCGTACAACGCGCCGAGGTAGGTGCCGTACGAAATGCCGTGGTATGTCAGCTTGTCGTCGCCGACGGCCCGGCGCAGCAGATCCAGATCCCGTGCCGTGTTCTCGGTCGACAGGTGCGGCAGCAGGTCGGCGGCACGCTGTCCGCAGTTGTCCGCCAGCGTCTTCGCGGCCGCGAAGAACGGCGGCTCCGTGTCGGGTGTGCCCGGCATCGGGGGATAGGTGGCGAAGAACAGCTGTTGCGCGGTCGCATCCGGAAAACAGTGCACCGGTGCGCTGTTCGCGCTGCCGCGGGTATCCCAGGACACCAGATCGAAGCGGGCGCGCAGCTCGTCGGAGAACAGCCACGACCAGTGCGCCCGTTCCCGCAGCCGCTGCACCCCGGACCGGCCGGGGCCGCCGAAGTTGACGAAGAGCGTGCCGATCCGCCGGGCCGGGTCGGTGGCGGGGAGTTTGATCACGGCCAGGTCGATCGATCGGGCCTCGGGATGCGCGTAGTCCAGTGGCACTCGCGCTGTCGCACAGGAGTATCCGGAATCGCAGTCGGTCCACTGCAGGGTGGGTGCCGGTGCGGCATCGGCGAGGGCGTCGATGTAGGAGTCGGCTGCCGGGCCGGCCGAGGCGGGCACCGGCACGGCCAGGAGAAGCCCGAATATTGCTGTCCACCAAGCCATCCGGCCGCGGATCGGCGAAGTCCTCATCACGAACACAGTCGAATTCATAGCAACCCGGCGGCGGGCGCGTCGAGGCGGCCGGCAAAGCCGCCGGTGGCGTGCGGTGCTCAAAGCCAGTTGTTGCGATGGAAATTCGCGTACAGCAGGGCGCACAGCGCGATCATCGCCACGATCACGATGGGGTAGCCATAGGTCCACGTGAGTTCCGGCATGTGTTCGAAATTCATGCCGTAGACGCCCGCGATCATGGTCGGCACGGCGGCCATGGCGGCGTAGGCGGAGATCTTGCGCATATCGGTGTTCTGCTGCACGCTCACCTTGGCCAGCGCGGCGTTGATGAGGGCGCTGAGGGATTCGTTGAAATCGATGATCTGCTCGGTGACCGCGGTGTGGTGGTCGGTCACGTCGCGCAGGTAGCGGCGGATCTCCTTGGGCAGCGGCAGGGTGGTGTCGTGGGTGAGCACCTGCAGCGGCAGCCCGAGCGGCTTGACGGCCCGGCGCAGTTCCACCACTTCACGTTTCAGCTGGTAGATGGCGTCGATCTGGAGCTTGTTCGCGGGGGTGAAGACGGCCTCCTCGATGGCGTCCACATCCTCCTCGATCGCCGCCGTGACCTCCACGTAGGAGTCGACCACGCGGTCGGCCACCGCGTGCAGGACCGCGCCGGGCCCCAGCGCGAGCTGGCGCGGGTCGGCTTCGAGATCCTTGCGTACACCGCTCAATTCGGTGTGCTCACCGTGGCGGACGGTGATCACGAAATCTGGTCCCGCGAACACCATGATCTCGCCGGTGTCGACGATCTCGCTGACCGTGCTGAGCTCGTGCTCGACGTAGCGCACCGTGCGCAGCACCAGGAACAGGATGTCGTCGTAGCGTTCGAGTTTGGGCCGCTGCTGCGCCTTGACCGCGTCCTCGACGGCGAGTTCGTGCAGGCCGAAGGTCTGCGCGATATCGGCCATGAGTTCCTTGCCGGGTTCGAGCAGTCCGAGCCAGACGAATCCTTCGTGGCGTTCGCGCACTTCGGCCAGCGCGTTCTTGTAGGAGCTGTGCTCGAACAGCCGCACCCCGTCGACGTAGACCGCGCAGTCGACGATCCGGCTGTGATGGACGGGCATCCTGGCGGGGTCTCGCGGCTCGCCGGACCGCCCGGGCCAGTGGAAGGACGGCAGCGGCGGAATCGAGGACACATCAGGGATGCTAATCGTCCCGCCCCCTGGCAATGGTTCGGGCCGCAGGCAATATAGGGGGCGTGCGCATCGATCTCCACACCCATTCCAACGCGTCCGACGGCACGGACACCCCGGCCGAACTGATCGCGAACGCCGCCGCTGCCGGTCTCGACGTCGTGGCCCTGACCGACCACGACACCACCTCCGGCTGGGCCGAGGCCGCCGCCGCGCTCCCTCCGGGCCTGACGCTGGTGCGCGGCATGGAGATGTCGTGTGTCGGGCTGGGGGAGGACGGCTATCCGGTGCCTGTGCACCTGCTGGCCTACCTGTTCGACCCCGAGGACGAGTCCTTCGCGCAGGAGCGGGAGCGGTTGCGCGCCGAGCGGGTGGTGCGGCTGCGGGCCATGGCCGAGCAGATGGCCGCCGACGGTCTGCCCATCGATCCGGACGCGGTCATGGCCTCCGTGGGCCCGTCGGCGGGTCGCCCGCATCTGGCCCGGGCGCTGGTGCAGGCCGGGGTGGTGCCGAGCGTGGACGCCGCGTTCGAGGATCTGCTGGCCCCGCACGGCCGCTACTACGTCGAGAAGGCCGACACGCCGCTGCGGCGCGCCGTCGAAATGGTGGCCTCGGCCGGCGGCGTGAGCGTGGTGGCGCACGCCCGGGCTCGCAAGCGCGGGCGGCTGCTGGCGCTGGATCACATTCGCGAGCTGACCGAGTTCGGGCTGGGCGGCCTGGAACTCGATCACCCCGACCACAGTGCGGAGGACCGCGAGGTGCTGCGCCGGCTGGCCGCCGAGCTGGGTTTGCTGACGACCGGCTCCTCGGATTACCACGGCGCCAACAAGACCATTCGGCTCGGCGAATTCACCACCGACCCAACGCAATTCGAGGAAATCGTGGGCAAAGCGAGCGGCGTCCCGGTGATCACCGCATGAAAGTGGTCCGGGGCCTGAGCGGAGTGGTCGCCGGGGGCACGCTGGTGCTGGCGGCCACGGTCGTCACCACCGCGATCATCGGTGCTCGGCGCGGTTTTCCGGGCCCCGGATGGGCGGCGGTGACGTGGCATGTGACCGCGGCGGCATCCGTGCTGGCCGCCCAAATTTATGCGGATAGACATCGGGGTTTTGCGGCTTTTTTCGGATGTTTGGTCGTTTTCGTGATAGCCGGATATCTGCTCTGGGCGCAGTGGTGGAATTGAAATACCCATAACGGTTGCGAGTGAGTGAACCGTCGTCGAACATTTGTCGTTATGACCGAATTCGACGCCGATGTGCTGGTGCTGGGAGGTGGCCCGGCCGGAGCCTGGGCCGCGCTGGCTGCTGCCGCTGCGGGCGCGCGGGTATTGGTCGCCGACAAGAGCCGTTGCGGCAGCAGCGGCCCGACGGCGCGGGGCGGGGTCACGCTGTGGAACATTCCGGCCGGTCCGGCTCGGGAGGAGGCCGTGCGGCAGAACTTCGCGCACGGCGGCGGGCTGGGGGACCCGGAGTGGATGTACCGGGTGCTGGAGGAGACCCATCGGCGTGTCGCCCAGCTGGTGACCGGCGGCTTCCGGTTCCGGGGTGAACACGCCGAGCGCCCGGCGCGGGTCTATCTCGACGGCGCGAAGTATCTGGGCCGGCTGCGGCGCAGCATGGTGATCGCGGGGATCCGCATCCTCGACCACCATCCCGCACTCCAGCTCATCACCGACCGTGACGGCGTCGTGTCCGGCGCGGCGGGTGTGACGCAGGGTGGCGAGTTCCGCGGCTGGACCGTCCGGGCGCGCGCGGTGGTGCTGGCCACCGGCGGCTGTGCCTTCCTCTCCGGTGGCGCCGGCACCGATGTGGACACCGGTGACGGGCTGCTGATGGGGGCGGAAGCGGGGGCCGAGCTGTCCGGCATGGAGTTCTCCAACGCGTATTCGCTGACCCCGGTGGCCGATTCGCCGCTGCTGGGCGGCCGCCCGGTCGCCGCGGTATTCGCCTCCGACCAGGTCATGCACTTCGCCACCCTCTACGACGAGTCGCGGGCGGTGCTGTGGGGGCAGGGATGCGGTTCGCGGGCACAGGCTTTCGCGGCCATCGCCGACGGGCGGCGGGTCTACGCCGCGCTGGACGAACTGCCCGAGGCGGTGCGTGCGGAGCTGCTGCGGCACGGGCCGAGCCTGACCGGTCAGGTGCCGCTGTGCGCGGTGCTGCAGGGCACGGTGCGCGGCACCGGCGGGCTGCGGCTGACCGGACCCGACTGCGCGACCACGGTTCCCGGCCTGTACGGCGCAGGTGACGTCACCACCCGGGAGCCCATCACCGGGGCGGTCAGCGGGTTCGGCGGTCAGAACGGCGCGTGGGCCATCGCCTCCGGCGTCTGGGCGGGCGCGGGTGCGGCCGATTTCGCCGTGGGCCGTCGCAAGCTCGGCAAGGCGCGCCCGGTGCCCGGCGCGGGCCTGGGCGACCGGGCGCGCCTCGATCCGCGCGCGGTGGTCGGCCTGGTCCAGGAGCACACGCTGCCGCTGCGGCGCAGCTACTGGCGCAGCGACGGCAGCCTGCGCGACAGCATCGGCGAACTGGACGGCATGTGGCCCGGCGTCGAATTGGCGCTCGGCGGAAAGGGACCCGATCGCCTGCCCGCCCGGCAGGCCGCCGCGCTGCTGGCCGTCGCCCGCTGGACCAAGTACTCCGCCCTGGCCCGCACCGAGACCCGCGGCATGCATCGCCGCACCGACCATCCGGGCGCCGGAAGCGACTGGCGCGTACGGTTGCTCTCCGGGGGTCTCGGCAGCGTCTGGGTCCGGCCGGACCTCACAGCGGTGGGTGCAACCCCCGCTTGACAGCTCACAGCCGCCGTCGCGACCGCGTTGTGACAGTTCTCCGAGTTCAGGTTCCGACCAGCGAGTTCCTGTTCATCTCGGCGTGATTCGACTGCCTTACCCTTCAACGATGGTGAGGCGACGCGACGGACCCGGGGGCGATTTGGCAGGCCGTCGCAGCGACTGGCAGAATGGGCCGATCCCGGCCGCAGCCACCGCCCGGCCCGGGACACTCGGTGATCACGAACCCCGACTCGCGGGTTCACACGAGGTCACCCCGGCTGTATCGCCCGGACACACCCCTCCGGTTCTCGCTCGACGATCTGCGCTGCCGCGACACACTTCTCGCAATGCCGTAATACTTTGTATGCGTCGCCACGATGAGGTGGCAAGGTTTCCACGAAGTGGCTCGGAAGTGGTGTCGACGTCGCTGAACGCGGCTGCGGCAAAAGATATATGAGCACCGAAACCACAAATTCCGCTATTACCGAACGGTAACCGTCAAACGGTTGAGTCCGAACCGATCAGGAGTGAAATCGTGTCATCCGTGACTGAAGCAGTGAATGCCACCGAGGCCCCCGCGTCCAATGGGGCGAACCTGTCCGACATCACCACGGAAGAAATTTTCGCCGGGCACCTTGGCGGCAAGCTCTCGGTCGAACTCACCGCTCCGCTCGACACCCAGCGTGATCTGTCCATCGCCTACACCCCGGGTGTGGCGCAGGTCTGCCGCGGCATTCACAAGGACGAGAGTCTGGCCAAGACCTACACCTGGGCCGAGCGCCTGGTCGTGGTCGTCTCCGACGGCACCGCCGTGCTGGGCCTGGGCGACATCGGCCCGCGCGCCTCGCTGCCGGTGATGGAGGGCAAGGCGGCGCTGTTCAAGAAGTTCGCCGGTCTGGACTCGATCCCGATCGTGCTGGACACCAAGGACGTCGACGAGATCGTCGAGACCCTGATCCGCCTGCGCCCGAGCTTCGGCGCGGTCAACCTGGAGGACATCTCCGCGCCGCGCTGCTTCGAGATCGAGAAGCGCGTCGTCGAGGCCCTCGACTGCCCGGTCATGCACGACGACCAGCACGGCACCGCCATCGTGGTGCTGGCCGCCCTCAAGGGTGCGGCCGCGGTGCAGGGCCGCGACATGTCCGGCCTGAAGGTCGTGGTGTCCGGCGCCGGCGCGGCCGGTGTGGCGTGCACCGACATCCTGCTGGCCGCCGGGGTTTCCGACATCGTCGTGCTCGACTCCAAGGGCATCGTGAGCCGGGATCGCGGCGACCTCAACAACGTGAAGGCCGAACTGGCGCAGCGCACCAACCCGCGCGGCCTCACCGGCGGCGCGGCCGAGGCGCTCGAGGGCGCGGACGTGTTCCTGGGCCTGTCGGCGGGCACCATCGCCGAGGAGCTCATCGCGTCCATGGCTCCCGAGTCCATCGTGTTCGCCATGTCGAACCCGGACCCGGAGATCCACCCCGAGGTGGCCAAGAAGTACGCCGCCATCGTGGCCACCGGCCGCAGCGACTTCCCGAACCAGATCAACAATGTGCTGGCCTTCCCGGGCGTGTTCAAGGGCGCGCTGGACGCCGGTGCGCGCCGCATCACCGAGGGCATGAAGGTGGCCGCGGCCGAGGCGATCTTCAACGTGGTGGCAAGTGAGCTGTCCGCGGACAAGATCATCCCGAGCCCGCTGGACCCGCGGGTCGCGCCGGCCGTCGCCGAGGCCGTCGGCAACGCGGCTCGCGCGGAGGGTGTGGCGTAGCCACTCGCCGAGCAGCGAAAGGGGCGCTTCGTCGTAAGACGAAGCGCCCCTTTTCTTATTGGGCTAGACCGCGGCCGAGACCTTTTCGAGGTCGGGGGTGGCGGCATTCTCGTGCCAGCCGGGCGGGCCGAAGATATATCCGAGACGGCCGCGCCAGGTTCGGGCAGTCCGGACATCACGGACGAGATCGACGAGTTCGGTGTAATTGACCTTGATCGGATTGTCGGTTTCGATGTCCTTGGTCAACCCGTAGCGAATCGGTTCGGTTTCCGCGGCGAAGCTGCCGAACAGGCGATCCCAGATGATCAGGATGCCACCGTAATTGGTGTCCAGATACGGCTGGTTGGAGCCGTGGTGCACACGGTGGTGGGCCGGGGTGTTGAACACGAATTCGAGGGGCCGCCACAGGGTTTTCACGCGCTGGGTGTGGATCGGGAACTGGTAGAGCAGCCCCAGCGACTGCAGGGCGAACACCATCCAGGCCGGGAAGCCCAGCAGTGCCGCGGGCACCCAGCACAGGCCGCGCACGATATTGGCGGCCGGATGCGCCCAGGGCAGCCGGATGGCGGTGGAGAAGTTGAAGAACCGGCTGGAGTGGTGGACGCTGTGCGAGGTCCACAGCAGCCGCACCCGGTGGTCGGCGCGGTGCGCCCAGTAGTAGCAGAAATCGGTGACGATCAGGCCCAGCACCCACACCCACCAGTGCGCCGGTGACAGGTGCAGCGGGGTGAAGCGCGCGGCCAGCACCACGCCGGAGAACGGAATCACCTGCGCCAGAATCGGTTTGGCAATGCGGCCGAGCACGAAGGTGGCGATGTTGGAGGTGGTGTCGCGCCGGTCGATGCCATTGGCCGGGCGGTCCGGGTCGCGCCGGTTGTCGATCCATTCGATCAACATGAGCAGCGCGAACGCCGGCAGGGCGTAGATGAACAGGTCGGCATTCACGGTCGTGCTCCTCGGCGGGGCGGTCGGGCTGCTGGCATGTGCTCGACGCTAGTGCGGTGGCGCGCGCGGATCGTCGCGCCGACGGGGGATTCCGCGTCCCCCACACGGGGGACGGGCGGTCCCCGGGGTACCGTGCGGCCATGGATGTGACCAGGTCGCTGGCCCGGCAGTCGCTGCTGGTGGCCGCCGTCGCGGCGGCGCTGGACAGCGCCCAGATGGTGATGTGTGGGGCCTTCGGCGCCGCGCCCGCGCTGGCCGCGATCCTGACGCTGGCCACGCTGGCCGCGGATCTGGCGCTGGCCGCGCCCGCCTCGACGGCGGCCGCGGTGGCGGTGGCGCAGGTGGTGGTGAAGGTGGCGGTGGCGCTGTTCGCCCACCACTACGGCATCACCGCACGGGTTTTCGATGTCGGCTTCCTGGTCGCGGGGTATCAGGCGGGTGCGTGGCTGAGCGGGCTCAGCTCGGTGCTGACCGTGCTGCTGCTGGCCGGCGGCTCGCTGACGGTGAATCTGGTGGCGGCCATCGCGGGCGCCAACAATCCGATCCGGCTGGCGACCTTCGCGCTGGGCGCGGGCGTGGTGCCCTGGCTGGTGGGCCGGTACACCGCGGCGCGCGGGGCCTATATCGCGGAGCTGGAGCAGCGGGAGAGCCTGCGGCAGCAGGAGCAGCGGGCGGCGCTGGACCGGGCGCTGGCCGATGAGCGTGAGGCCATCGCCCGGGATCTGCACGACGTCATCTCGCATCATGTGAGCGCCATCGGGATTCATGCCGGGGTGGCGCGAATGGCGCTGTCCCGCACCGATACCGAGGCGGCGGCGCGGTCGGTGTCCGCGGTGGAGTCGAGCAGCCGCGCCGCCATGGTGGATCTGCGCCGGCAGCTGGACCTGCTGCACGGCCGCGACGACGAGGGCGAGCGGCAGCCCGGCCTGGCCGATATCGAGGATCTGGTACAGCGGGTGCGGGACGCCGGATTGACTGTGCACGTGACGGTTTCGGGTGAGCCGCCGGTGCTGCCGGAGTCGCTGGACGTCATGCTCTACCGGGTGGTCCAGGAGCTGCTGACCAATGCGCTGCGGCACGGGCGTGATGCGGCCGCGCTGGAGATCGGTTATCTCCCGGGCGCGGTGGAGTTACGCGAGACGAATCCCATTGCGGCCCTGGAGAGCACCACCGGGGTGCCGCGCGGCCTGGACGGGATCCGCCGCCGGGTCGAACTGTTCGACGGCACCGTCGCCTACGGTGCCGACCCGTCCGGAACCCGTTGGGTCATCCGGGTTTCCGTGCCCATCGGGTCCGCATGATGCTCATGGGGACCGCAGAGCCGATCGGAGCCACATGAGCATCACCATCCTGATCGCCGACGACCACACCGTGTTCCGCTCCGGTCTGCGCGCGGTGGTGGACGCGCACCCGGATCTGGAGTGCGTGGCCGAGGTGGGCGACGGCCGCGCCGCCATCGAAGCGGCCGCCCGCACCCATCCGGACGTGGCGATCCTGGATGTGCGCATGCCGAAGCTGGACGGGCTCGCCGCCACCGCCGCCATCGTGGCGGCGGGCGGCACCCGGGTGCTGGTGCTCACCACCTACGACAGCGAGGCCAACCTGCACCGCGCGCTGTCGGCCGGGGCCAGCGGCTTCCTGCTGAAAAGCCTTCCGCCCGAGGAACTCGTGGCCGCCATCCGGGTGGCCGTGCGCGGCGACGCCGTCATCGACCCGTCCATGACGCGCCGCCTGGCCACCCGCCTGATGACCGGCATCGCCCCGCCGGTCGAGCCACCGGAGCTGGCACAACTCACGGCCCGCGAACGTGAGGTACTCCTACTGGTGGCAGATGCCCGCAGCAACAGCGAGATCGCCGCCGCCCTGGGCGTCGGCGAGGAAACGGTCAAAACCCACGTCTCCCGAGTCCTCGCCAAACTCGGTGTGCGCGACCGCATCCACGCCGTCGTCTACGCCCACCAACACGGCCTCGTACACCCCGACCGTCCCCACTGACGACATCACGGTATCCGGAGGCGGCCCGGTTGATCGTCCGAGCGGTCGTGCTTGGCCGGTTCGGAGTGGGTCACCTCAGCTTGCGACGAATGACGCGGTTCTCGAACATGATTCCGCCGATCAGAATTGCGAAGAGCACCGTGAAGCCGAGCCACATTGCTGTCGCCTGACCGATGGCGCCCGCGGCTAGGATCGCGGCGAACGACACTAGTAGCCGCCACGCTCGAACCAGAAACACAACCCACCCCCATGTTCACGATGATCTTGCCAGGTTGATCCTGGACATGTTCTGGCACAAGGTAACTCGCATATGGCGCCACCGCCATCGAGGAGGGTCGGGACCTGTCCTCGATGGCGGCATCCTGGCCGACAGCTCCTACCGTCTGCTGCCGACCCGGCGGGCCGGCCTCACTTCAGGTGCCGGGCGAAGAACCGGCTCCCGCCGTCCGCCTCGGACGCCGGGACGCCGGTATGCCCGCCCATATTGGCGTGCAGCGCCTTCTCCTCGGAGCCGAAGGCGTCGAACAGGTCCAAGGCCAGCTGCCGGTCGTTTCCCTCGTCGTCCCACTGCAACAGGACGTGCAGCGGAATGGTGACCTGCCGGGCCTCGGCGAACATGCTGCGGGGCACGAAACTCCCGGCGAACAGCAGGGCGGCGCAGATGCGCGGCTCGACCACCGCCAGCCGGAGGCCGAGGGCGATCACCCCTCCCGCGTACCCGACCGGGCCGCCGATCTCGGGCAACGCCAGGAGGGCGTCCAGGGTGGCTCGCCACTCGGGAACTGCCTGTTCGACCAGCGGGAGAATGAGGCGTTCGACGATTTCGTCGTTGACCGGTTCGCCGGCCTTCAACGCCCGGTGCAGGTCGGCGCGAGCCTGATCGGTGACTGCGGAACGGGGCCGGTCACCGCCGCCGGGGAGTTCGATCGTGGCCGCGGCGAAGCCTTCCGCCACGGCGTGCCGGGCCCGGGCCACCAGTCGGGGGTACATCTTCTGCAGTCCACCAGGGTGGCCGAGCAGGATCAGCGGGGTTGGCGCGGATGCGGATGCGGGCGTCCACAGGATGCCGGGGATCTCGCCGAGGGTGAATTCACGCTCGCGGACGTTGTCGTCCAGGCGCTTTTCGGAATTGAATTGCACGGTCGTGCCTTTCGGGAGTGCTGCTGAACGGCGCTCCCGGACGACCTATCGCCCGACCGTGACCCCTGAGGGGAGCACCCATGTCGATACTGCGTTCACGGGTACCACCTCCTCGTTCTCCGGCACGGCCTTCAGGAAAGTAGCAGTGGTCGCCGCGGTCCGCCAACCGGTTTTCGCGGAGGCTCGGCACCCGGATGCCACGGAGCGAGATCAGAACTCTGGTGCCGCACGTTCGGGGCTGCCTGGGTGTCGTGAGAGTGTGATGACAGAATCCACCCGTGTCAGATGATCAGAGTGCCCGCGGCCATACGCACGTCCGGGTGCTTGCTGGGGCAGGCGCTTCGGGGGAACCCGTCTACGAGGTACTTCCCGCAAAGCTACTGGAACACAACGACTATGAGATTCTCGGCAGTCCCGGCCTGACCTACGATTTCGCCGCCGGAGACCATCTTCGCGTGTTCGACGACGGCGGTTTCGAGGTACTGCGCCGTGGGGGAAACCTCTGCCTGCGGGCCTACCCGACGGCCATGCCGCCCTCCGATGCCGGGATCAACACTCTCACTGCGGGATTCGAGCGACTCGGCGGCCTGGTCGAGATGCCACCCGACCGACGCTTCATCGTGATCACAGTGCCGGTCGCGGTCGGTTTTCCTGCGATAGAGGATGTAATCGAGGGATGGGCGACCGAGCACGGCTGTGCATGGGGGTACGGCAACGTCTACGACGAAGACGACAACCCTCTCGCCTGGTGGATCAACACCTGAGCCGCTCCGATGTACGGCATTCGACATGAGCGCGCACCGCTGGCGGTCGTACAGCGCTCTGCCCGTTGATCTTCCGATCCCCGCGCTGGCCGGTTCGGTCAGCGCGGCCCGCTGCAGAAGAGGATGTGCTGCGCGGCCGTGTATCTGGTTCGCGAGTGACATGTGAGTCTTGCCGGTTGTCGGAATGCGCGGTGGGCGAACAACATTGGGGTTTGCACTGACGGGCTGCGCGAATGCTTCGTGTCTCTGCGGACCCGCAGATGTATGTCAAGATCGAAACGTGGCGGTTTGCATCGAGAGCGTCGTGTCGGCCGACGGGACGCGCATTGTCTTTCAGACGCAAGGGGCGGGGCCGGCGCTGGTGATCGTTCCCGGCGCGTTGGTCACCTTGGACACGTATCTGGAGCTGGCCGGGCTGCTGGCTCCGGATTACCGGGTCGTCGTGATCGAACGACGTGAATACGGATCGAGCGGAAACGGCCCGCGCCCAGCGGAGTTCGCCGCGCAAGCCGCCGATCTGGCGGCGGTCCTGGCCGCGGTGGGTGAACCTGCTTTCGTCTTCGGGCACTCGGCGGGCGGTCTGGTCACCTTGGAGGCGATGCAGCGGGATGCGTCGATGGTGCGGCGTCTTGCACTGTACGAGCCCCCGGTCGCGCTCGCCGGCTCTCCATTGACGCCGACGCTCGAGAAGGTTCGGCTCCATATGGAGAGCGGACGGCCCGAGGACGCGATCATCGAATTCTTCACCGCCATTACCGATCCCGTCCCTCCCCGCGCGGCCCTGCAACCGCTCGCGGACGCTCTCGCCTTCCGCGCGGCCGGATTGGTCGCCGATCTCGAATGCCTCACGGCGATGGACCCCGATATCGCATCCTGGTCGGCCATCGAGTTGCCCACCCTTCTCCTCGCCGGCGAGATCACCGATCCGTACGGCACAGCCAGCGTTGACCTACTCCAGGGGGCGCTGCCCGATGCCCGCACCGTCACCTTGCCCGGTCAACGTCATCACCCCGACGACGTCCCCGCGGTGGCCGGCGTACTGCGCGAATTCTTCCGCTGAACAGGCTGGCCGCAGCGGTGGCGTGCAACCGGAATCGGTGAAGCGGCCGCGTCATCGGTTGTGCGGCAACAGACATCGATCTCGCTCGCAACCTCACGTGAACGGTTGACCTGAACCGCGCTCGAGGTTGCACAGTGGCCGGATGCGGCTGAATCAGATCACGATCGGTACCACCGACCTGCGCCGGTCCGAGCGGTTCTATGAACTGCTCGGACTCCAGCTGATCGTCAAAAATGACCACTACCTGCGGTTCCAATGTCCTGAGGGCGACAGCACGTTTTCGGTCGAGCTGGTGGACTCCGTGCCCGGCGGCGCGCAGGTGTCCATCTACTTCGAGTCCGATGACCTCGACGACCAATGCGCCCGGCTACGCGCTGCGGGCGTGGATTTCGACAGCCTGCCCGCCGACATGTCGTGGCTGTGGCGAGAGGCATGGCTGCGCGATCCCGACGGCCACCGTCTTTGCCTCTTCTACGCCGGAGCCAATCGCCTGAACCCGCCATGGCGGATCCCCGATCCGGCATCGTGGTCATGGCCAAGTCCCGGGGCGTCGGAATAATCGCCCGCATGCGAACAGCTCGGGACCGTCGATGCCACGTGTTCCCGCACTGGAATTCGGCAAAACGGACGTTTTGAGCCGCGAGCATTCTCGGCGCCGGCCGGGTACGCGCCGGCCGGTTCGGTCAGCGCGGTGCACGGCATCTGCGGATGTTATCGGCTAGAGGCGTATCGCCGTACGGACGAGGTCGGCGATGGCTTTGGATCTGCTGTGTGGTGGCCAGGCGATGACGGTCGTGACGGCCGGTGCGTCCGGCACCGGCACGATGGCGTGATCGTCGCGTAGTTGGGCTCGGAGCGACTCGGGCATGACCGCGCAGGCCCGTCCGAGCCTGATCAGCTGGATCAACTGGGTGTGGTCGCGAACCTGTGGGCCGGGGCCGTCCGGATAACTTCCATCCGGTCGAGGCCAGCGCGGCAGGGGCAGGTCCGTCAGGGCGTTGACCTCGGCCATCGACATGTGGGGTCGGTTGGCGAGGGGGTGCCCGGCGGGCAGGACCACGACCTGTTGTTCGGTGTGCAGGTCCTCGGTGTCGAATCCGGCCGTCGTGTCGTAGGGCCGGAGGAGCAGAGCAACGTCGGCACGCCCGTTGCGTAGCAGGTTTTCCGGTTCGCCGGGCCCGCACAGCACCACCTCGACCGCGACAGCGCAGGGGTCGGCGGCGTAGGCGTCCAGCAGCTTCGACAACAGTTCGCTGGACGCTCCTGCCTTGGTGGCCAGCACCACGCCGGGCCGGTCGGCAGCGGCGCGGCGGGTGCGGCGCTCGGCGGCTTCGACCGCTTCGAGGGCGAGGCGGGCCTCCCGCAGCAGCACCGACCCGGCCTTGGTCAACGTGATCGCGCGGGAATTGCGGTGCAGCAGAACGACTCCGAGCCGCCGTTCCAGCTGCTGGATCGCCCGCGACAGCGGTGGTTGCGCCATCGAGAGCCGTTGCGCCGCCCGCCCGAAGTGCAATTCTTCGGCGACGGCGACGAAGTATCGCAACTCCCGCGTCTCCACCGTGTCATCGTATCCGGCGCTCACCACGACCAATACCCGTGCGGTATCGTCGCCCACCCGATCGGTGTTGGATGCCCCACCCGAGTCCACAGCATGATCGACGGCATGAGTGAACCGACGATTGCGCTGGTGACCGGCGCGAACAAAGGAATCGGATACGAGATCGCGGCGGGCCTGGGCGCCCTCGGCTGGCGAATCGGTGTGGGCGCGAGAGATCGGCAACGCCGCGAGACCGCGGTGGAGAAGTTGCGCGCGGCCGGAACCGATGCGTTCGCCGTGCCGCTCGATGTGACCGACGACGCGAGTGTGGCAGCGGCGGCCGAGTTGATCGCCGACCATGCCGGAGGGCTCGATGTTCTGGTCAACAATGCCGCGATCACCGGTGGTTCGCCGCAGACACCGACCACGGTCGATCCCGCGACCGTGCGAGCTGTCGTGGAAACCAACGTGATCGGGGTCATCCGGGTCACCAACGCGATGCTGCCGCTGCTGCGCGCCTCGGCCTCACCGCGAATCGTCAACATGTCCAGCAGTGTCGGCTCGCTCGCCCTGCACACCACGCCCGGTATCGACATGGGCCCGGTTCCCACTGCGTACTTGGCCTCGAAGACGTTCCTCAACGCCGTCACTATCCAATACGTCAAGGAACTGAGCGGCACCAACATCCTGATCAATTCCGGCTGCCCCGGTTTCACCGCCACCGATCTCAACGGCTTCCAAGGCGTCCGCACACCACAGCAGGGGGCGGCGATCGCGATTCACCTCGCGACCCTGCCCGACGACGGACCGACCGGCGGATTCTTCGACGACGCCGGAACAGTGCCCTGGTGATCGGCACGCCGGTGCGAGCCATTCCCGTTCTCGAAGTCAGCCGCGCATGGCGCTCCGGAGGAGAAGCAAGACAATGACAAAAGCAGTCAGGTACGACGAATTCGGCGGAATCGACGTCCTGCGGATCGAGGAGGTCGACCGTCCCGTGCCCGGGGAAGGACAGGTCCTCGTGCAGGTGAGAGCAGCCGGCATCAACCCCGGTGAGGCGGCATTGCGCACCGGCGCGATGACGGACATCTTTCCCTCCATCTTTCCCTCCGGGCAGGGCAGCGATCTCGCCGGAGTCGTCGTCGAGATCGGCGCCGAAGCTGGCCGATTCGCGCCCGGTGACGAGGTGATCGGATTCTCCGAGCGGCGAAGCGCCCAGGCCGAGCTGGTCCTCGTCGATGTCGACAACCTCACCCCCAAACCGAAGAACGTCCCATGGGAAGTGGCGGGCGGGCTATACATTGCCGGCGTGACTGCATGGGGGGCAGTACATTCCGTACAGCTTGAGCAGGGCGAGAGCGTCGTCGTCTCCGGAGCCGCCGGAGGAGTCGGCTCACTCGCCGTTCAGCTCGCGCGTCGTGCCGGAGCCACGGTTATCGGTCTGGCGAGCGAGCGCAACCACGAGTGGCTGCAAAGCCACGGCGTAATCCCCGTCGCATACGGTGACGGCGTCATGGACCGGATCAAGGCCGCCGCACCGGGCGGCATCCATGCTTTCATCGACACCTACGGCGACGGGTACGTCGAACTTGCCCTCGCTCTCGGCGTCGCAATCGAGCGGATCGACACCATCATCGATTTCCCAGCAGCCGCAAAGTATGGGGTCAAAACCGAACCCGGGCCCAACGGCAGGCCGGGCGCCGAGGTCCTCGCCGAACTGGCCGGCCTGATCGCCGACGGACACCTCGAAGTCCCGATCGCGAACGTCTACCCGTTGACGCAGGTTCGTCAGGCCTACACCGAACTCGAACGCAGACACACCCACGGCAAAATCGTTCTGAGGCCCTAGCCCGCGCCACACCCACGCCAGCGGAGGGTCGGCCGCCCGGGATGCCTGCGGCCCGTTGATCTTCCGTGGTGTCGCGCTGGCCGGTTCGGTCAGCGCGGTATGCGGCAGTTCAGTGCGTTCATCGGCCAACTAGCCTGCAGCCCAGCCATCGAGTGGCACACCCTGGAGACGATTTGCTCGAAATCGCCTCCAAGAGGCGCCACTCGGCGATCGACCAGGCGAACTGGCTTCGAGCCGAGATGAGTTCGGTGCGTTGATTTCCGATAGGGCGCATGGCTGACTCGGACCGCGCGGGACTTCTGTGACGATTCTCGGTTCGTTGTGGTCGGTTGCGATTTCGGCGGGCGCTTCGTCCCCGGGTGGACACCCGGTGGTGCGCCTTAACTCGGCGCCTGGAAGCCGCCGATCTTCTGCTCGAGTAGTTCGGCCAGTCGCAGCGGGGTGCGGTCCTCGAACATCGGACCGATGAGCTGCACTCCTACCGGCAGCCCCTCGGGTGACCGGCCCGCTGGGATGGCGGTGGCGGGCAGGCCGGGCATGGTGGCCATACCGGCCCAGACGAGCTGGTCGAAGTACGGGTACTCGACGCCGTCGATGTCGATGTGCCGGTTCTCCAGACCTCCGTTGTGGTTGTGCGGGAAGGCGGGAGTGGGTGTGATGGGGCACACCACGGCATCGAACTCGGCGAAGAGCTGCCGCCAGCCGTGGCGGTGGAGTTCGCGACGGTTGTTCGCCTCGACCCAGCCGCGGTGGCTGAGCACCATGCCGCGCAGCCGCGCCGCATCGAGACTCCGGTCGTCCGCGCTCAGGGCGGCGGCGTGGGTCTGCAGCTGTTCGTACACGTCGACGGAAAGACTTGCGGCGGCGTTCGACAGCATCAGTTGCATGTAGAGCGTCGCCGCTTCGGTCGGATCGGGCAGCAGCGGACTGTGCCGTTCGACGCGGGCGCCCCCGTCGACGAGCGCCTCGGCGACCCGGTTCACGCCCGCCCGCACCGCCGATCCGGTCGGAATGAGCGGATGGTCCTCGATGATCAGGACACGGAAGTCGGCCAGCCGCTCGTGGCGCGCGGGCGGCAGTGCGATGTCGTAGGCGACGCCGTGGGTCAGCGGGTCCGGTCCGGCCATCACGTCGAGCAGCAGCGTGAGGTCGCGGGCGGTGCGCGCCATCGGGCCGACAACAGCAAGGTCGAGGTCGATCGGCATGGCCTGCGCGGGCGGCGCGACCATGCCGCGGGTCGGCGCCAGTCCGAGTGTCGGCTTGTGTGCGTAGATGCCGCAGAAATGCGCGGGGGTGCGCAGCGAACCGGCGAGGTCCGAGCCGATGGACAGCGCGCCGAATCCGCACGCCAGGGCCGCCGCCGACCCGCCGGAGGATCCGCCCGACGTGCGGCCGTGATCCCACGGGTTGTTGGTGGTGCCGTAGATCTCGTTGAAGCTCTGGATATCTCGCAGCATCAACGGCACATTCGTCTTCCCGAGCACCACCGCGCCGGCCGCCTTCAGCCGCGACACCTGTACCGCGTCCTCGGCCGGGACATAGTTCGCCTGCTGCGGCATGCCCCAGGTCGTGGGCAGCCCGGCCATGTCGTAGGACTCCTTGACCGTCACCGGGATACCGAGCAACGGCCGGTCCTCGCCGCGGGCGCGCGCCTGGTCGGCACGATGTGCGGCGGCCCGCGCACGATCGAAATCCGGCACACAGATCGCGTTGATCGCCTTGTCGTCCCGCTCGATACGGGCGATCGCCTCGTCGGTCAGTTCCACCGATGTCACCTCACCGGCACCCAACGCAGCTGAAAGCTCTTCGGCCGACCGAAAATTCCACTCCATGAATCCGACGTTATTGGCCTGCCTCAGAAGACATAAAATGCCGCTTTGCACAACGGGAAGGTCGAACGGGCCACCTTCACCGGCAATGTCACGCACTCGATCCGTCACCAGAGGTGGCCCACCCCAGGTCATGGTGTTGGCAGTGGGCTCGTGCCCTTGGCACAAGCCATGAAATGCCGTTTCGCACAACGGGATAGATATCTCAGTACTCGTCGTGTTCCTCTCGGGCTGAAAGACTGTTCGTCGACCGGCGGCGTGGCGGCGCGCGGCGAGTTCGGTATCGGCGCAGAAGTTCAGAAACCCTCATCGGGAGACCCTCGAGTACTTCGCGAGGCTGCGAACCGATGTGTACCCGGACAGCTTCATCAGCATCGGAATGTCCGGTCCTCGGCAGTAGCGGACGTTCCGCCGGCCTCGGATCGGCACGGCCAGTAGATCTTCCGATGCCCGCCGGCCGGTACGATCAGCGCGGTATATGGCAATAGCGTGCGTTTGCTGGGTGTCCGGTGCGTGATCGAACACCACGGTTCGGGCCACGAAAATGTGGTTGCTCAGATCGGGTCGTCTCAGGCACGATCGCATGCTGTGCAGGACACCGATGGGCGGACTGGGGTGGGCAGGTGAATCGCGCGTGGCCGATCCGAGCCGCGCGCTACGCGGCAGGAGCGTGCGCTGCCACGCGGGCATGGACGGCCAGCCCAACCGTTCTAAACATGCACTACAGCTGAGGAATTGGCGCGAAATTGCTGTTCTACAGCGGATCGTGCGGGATTGCACCGGTCGAACGAAACGCGGCATGTGTAGACACTGGCCGGCCTCGGATCGGCAACGGCCGGTTGATCTTCCGCGGTGCCGCGCTGACCGATTCGGTCAGCGCGACCAGCGGCAGTGTAGGACGTTGGGTGCCGAGTAGTCGAGCGCCGGGTGATCCCACCATTTGTGGTCCTTCTCGGTATGCGGCCATATCGCATCAGGTGGTGCACTCTCACCCCTCCCTGAATAGAAGAATGGCCCTGACCATGTGAAATGGTCAGGGCTTTCTTGTGTCTCAACCACACAGTCGGGGTGACTTTGGAACCTGTGGTGAGTCGATGATGGGCTCGTCGCCGGAGCAACCCGTCCAGGTCAGTCTCGACTCATCGTCTCGACGCTACTGCCGGACGAGGCAGGGGCACGGACCCGCGGGTCAGTTGTCGTTGTGGAACAACAGCCTTCCGATCATGTCGCCGATGGCGTGGCCGGAGCCCGCGGCGCTACCCGAGCCGTACCCGCTGATGTCGGAGTTCTGCTGGGTGCCGTTGTTGATCGGCTGCAGCTGCACATCGGCACCCGCGGTGCCAGCGTTGGTCACGATGGCGGCGGCGATAGCGGCCGTGCCCAACGCCGTACGGACGAGTGCGTTCTTGACGTTCATGGTTACCTCCCCGTGCCGCCCGTAGGCGGCGAAAATGGTCTTGAAGCCAGCGTTGGTGACGTTGGTCAGCAGAGCGACGCGTGGCGCTACCGCGGACGCTCTGCGGACTGTCGAAAGCCCTGACAAGCCAGGGCTTCCGGCAGGGTGTTACTACTTCTGGGCCGAAAGGCTGCTGAGGAGACCGCCGATCACCGGAATGGAACTCGCACTACCGGTTCCCGTTCCGGTTCCAGCCGGAGGGGCTGTGCAGCTCGAACCAGCGGGAGCGCTCTGGACAACGTTGATCGGTGCCATCGACAGCCGTACGGTGCCCACACCGGTCCATTCGCCGTAGGCGACTGCGGAGACGGTGGTCTGCGCAGCCTGGGAAGGCGTCCACTGCACTGTGACGTCCTGGCCCTTGGTCCAGGTCACCAGGCCAATGGTGCCGCCGGTGCCGGTGTAGTTGTAGTTGAAATCGATCTGATCCAGCGACGGGTTCGTCTCCAGCGCTGCGGCATCGGCGGCTGGCAGGGTGATCGTGTAAGTGGTGCCGACGCAATAGGCTTGCGACGGGGTAATGGTCATGGCTGCTGATGCGGTCGTAGCCGAAACGATGGTGGCCACCCCCATCGCCGCGACTGCGGCGAGACCGACGGTCGAACGAGCAAGGACCGACATTCTCATACTTCACTCCCCGGTTGTCGAAAATCCCCATGTATCAAGGGGACTGGCGCAGCCTATCGAAAGTGACTGACATCTATTTCAGAGTGACCGTCGCACCGATTGAGACAGGCGGACGGGCCACCACCCACACCAGGCGTGAACTCCCTCGATCCTTCCTTTCCGGTCATCCTCACTGGACCGCGATGCCGGAGTTGTTCCTCGTCGCGGAGAGCCCTGCCGCCGGTGTGTGCGACGTTGACGGTTGCGGCCTTGCGGTGGCGCCGCGCGAGGCTGTGTGGCTGCGACAGTGGCACCCGCGACGAGTCGGCAAGCCGAAACACATTGTGGTCAAGCATCGATCGCCCTGCATTCGGCAGATCAGTGCGTTCGGCGGGCCGAGATGATCTCGGCCCGTAGACCTTCGGCTACCCGCTTCGGCGATGGGGCTGATGCCTTCGTCGGCGGTGTGCCTGTTAGTTGCTGAGGTCCTGGATGAGATCCAGGGCTGGGTATAGGACGGGGCGCAGTGGACGGAGTCTCGACAGCGCCACGATGCGTTCGACCAGTGGGGCGGTTCGGCGGATCAGCAGTCGGGTGCGTTCCTGGTCAGGGCTGCGGTCGTGGACCCAGAACAGGACGATGCCCATGTGGGCCAGCCACAGCAGATTCGGTAGCTCGGCCATCAGCCGCTTGTCGCCCTTGACATCTGTGCCGATGACCATGTCGCTGATGATGGCAGTGGATGTCTGTCGGGCGGGTCGGCTTTCGTCGCTGAATGGGCTGAGCGGGCTGGTGGGTTCGGCGGCGATGGCGAAGAATTTGCCGCCGAACTCGTGGTAGGGCGCGGCTACATCGACGAAGGCCAGTTCCATCGTCAGCCATCGGGCGGCGAGGGAGTCGCTGCGGGGCCCTTGCTCGACCCGCTGTTGGTGCAGGGCCTGGATGTGCTGGTAGAAACCCTGGACCAGGTGTTCCTTGGATGTGAAGTAGTAGTAGGCGTTGCCGACGCTGACACCGGCTTCGCCCGCGATCGCGCGCATGGTGGTCTTCGTATAGCCGTTCTGCTCGAACAGGCGCAGGGCGGCGTCGATGATCTGCTGGCGAGTTTCCTCGCCGCGTGCGGTCGCGGGCTCGGGGCGGGGCATGGGGCTCAGGCTAGCTGGGCGGCGTCGACCGGAACCGGCGGGACGCCGGCCTGCTGCTCCTTGTGCCGGCTGCGGCGGATCTTGTTCAGGGCGATCAGGTTTGCGAAGTGCATGCCGCCCAGTACGAGCAGGACCCTGCCAAGTTTCATGGCGAGTTCCTCGATTGCGACGCGCGCATCGTCGACTGGGACGCTGATGCGCAAAGCCAGTGCCACGAAGCCTGCGTTGACGAGCCAGAACCCGATGACCAGCAGATGATTCACGGCTTCGGCCAGGTCGCTGTCTCCATTCATGACATCCACCAGAAATCGTGCGCCGGTGCGATGCAAGACCCGCGCCACCCAGAACGTGACCGCCAAACTGACGGTCGTGTAGATCGCATATGTGACGACGACAAGATTCATTGTCCCAGCTCCCCGCTGATTTGAACGTGTTCAACTGCGAGACTAGGTCATTTTTTGAACGTGTTCAAGTATGAGCAGCGCAACACGTTGAGCGCCGAAGTCTGTGCCCACCATGGCATCTGCATGCGATGCCTGACCGTCACCGGTCAGCTCGGCGGCACCGTCGCTTTCGCTGCCGTACGGTCCCGGCCCATACCCGATGAACCCCCAATGCTTCTGACCCGTCCTCCGGCGGCCCACCAAACTTCGGTGAATTCCGTGCGGCGCCGGCGCGTCGGCCACGATCGTCCGGCTTGCGCTCCACTCGGATACATCAAAGGGCCCTCCACATCGGCAAGACCAATGGGCATCCGCTCACCCTTGATACGCAGCTCCCTCCAGCGTGGGAAGCCGCAGGGAGCGGATACTCGGCGTGCCGCGTGAGCGTCTGTCGTTGTGGTCCAGCAACGGGCCAGGCTTCGAGTGGTCCTGAACGTGCAATCAGGCCGAGCCACCGTCGGAAAACTGATGACCTACATGGGACTTTGCACGATGAAGCCCATTGCGCGCGCTGCACGGAACTCGGCAATACAGTGCGTTCGGGCGCGATCAGCGGTGTTGCCCGGCGGCGGCTTTCCCACCAGTAGGTCGCCGCGACCGTCGCGTAGGCGGCGGCCACCGCCACCACGGGCATGAGGATCGCGATTGTCACCAACAGGGTCATCGACATGAGCTGCTCCCACCGCAGAAGGGTCCCCGCCACACTGCGGCCGATATCGCACTCGCGTTATTCCGAATAGTCTGTGCCTCAACACATCTCGAGCCACCAAACATGTGGCTCGTCCCGCATGATCAGCGCGCCGGATGATCCTCGGCATCGCCCGCGTCACCGCCAGTGCCCCGGGCGAGCCGAACCGACATCCCTGCACGGCACGCGCTGCTGGTCCAACTCGCCGATGCTCAATTGCTCGGCGGGAACTGCCCCTTCGCCACCACCTTGCCACCCGAGAGTGTGAAGGTCACCACGCTGGGTCCGCCGCTCGGGCAGCACAGGGCGTCACTGGATTTCGCCCACTTGTACTGCACCGAGACGGTATTCGCGGTTTTTCCGATGACCTCGGTGTAGCCGTAGGGGTTGGACGTCGCGGTACCCAGGTAGGTGCCGTTGGTGAAGAACAGGACATGGATGTAGGGGTGAATATTGCCCGATTCCACCGTCATCCACGACAGCACGCCATCGCAGCCCGCCGAGATCGGGTCATTGCTCGCCGACGGATTGCCCCATCCGCCGTTCGCGGTCGGGGCGAGACTTTTGATCGCCGAGTTGGCGAGCCCGGAATTGAGGTCGAAGCACAGTCCGTGGCCGCTGCCGTTGGGTGCCGGATTCGTGGTCACCGGCACGATCGTGGGCTGCGGCGTGTCGGTCGCGGCACTGGTGGCAGGTGCGGGCTGTGGCGAATTGGGTTCGCCCGCAGATGGATTGCCGTCCTGGCCGCCCGGGGCCTGGGCGGGCGGCGGAGCCGACTGGTTGCCCTGCGCCGGTACGGTCGTCGCTTGGGACGCGGCGACTGTCGTGCTCGCTGTTCCCGCCTGGGTCGACGAGTTGGCGGAGCATCCGCTCGCGGCGGCCACGAGGGCGGTGGCGAACGCGGCGAACAGCACTGGTCTGGCCTTCATATTTCTCCTCGCATCGATACGCCATCCCCGACTTCCATCCAAACGGAAGGACAAACTGGTCATCGGGTCCAGTCAGGCAGGCGTTATCGGAGCGCTTGTGGGTGGGATGCCCCAAAAATCAGGGGCGCGAACACAATTCACCCAGACGGCTGGTCCGGGTCCAACCTCCGGCCGCGACAACCGGCCGGGTTGGCCAACGCGAGTCCGGTGAAGGCTCCGATGTCGTCGCGCGCCAGGTGGATGTGGAACGAACCGAGATCGCCATGGGTCACCTGGTTCGTCGACGCGACCTCACTTGGAGAGACAGCCGAACAACGACCTTCCGGCTGTTGCGGTCATCGCTCGACGTGGGGTGGACCGTTGACCTCTTCAGCCCATGGACTATATATTATGCCATATAACATAATACGTTGGACCGGAGGGGTTCTCGTGAAATCCACACCTGTCGACCATCGGCCCTTTCCTGATCGGGTGCGCGACCCGGGGCACTGGGTAGAGCTGTTCACCGCGGCCTTCGCCGCCGGTCGTTTCGATGTGGTGGCCGACCTGGCCCTGGTGACGCATCCGGATTACGTTGCGGTGCAGCCGGGAACTCCACCGGCGGTGGGCCCGGCGGGGCTGCTCGACTTCTTCGCGCGGGTCTACGCGTTGGCTCCGGACATGCGTGGAGAGGTCCTCGCGGCCAATGTGTTCGACGGCGGCGTGTACATCGAGGTGCGGCTCACCGGGACCGTCGGTGGCAGGCCGTTGACGTGGGATGCCTGCGACCGCTTCTGGTTCGAGGACGGTCTGGTGCGCGGCCGGGTGACCTACCTGGATCCTCTGCCTCTCTTCGCCGCGATCGCGTTGCGACCCCGGGGCTGGGGCCGCTGGTGGAGGTCGGGGCTCGGCTTTCCCGCGCGCGGCATCTCCGCACAGCTCGATCCCCGCCGGACCCTGACCACACGGCAGCGATGAGTCCACGCCGTTCCGATGCGCGCGAACGCATGCTGACCAGCGCCATCGCCCTGATCCGCCGCGCCGGTGCGTCGGGCACCAGTCTCGATGAGATTCTCGCCCACAGCGGCGCACCACGCGGCTCGCTGTACCACCACTTCCCTGGCGGACGTGACCAACTCATCGAGGAGGCGGTCGATATCGCCGGTGGCGGTATCGACCGAATCCTCGGCGATGCCGGCGAACGCAGCATGGTCGAGGTCTTCGATTCTTTCGCCGGCTCCTGGCGCGAAAGCCTGATCTCCGGCGAATTCCGTTCGGGCTGCCCCATATTGGCGGCCGCCATCGAATCCGCCGACCGCACACCGGGTGTGGTCGACGCAGCCGGCCGGGCCTTCACAGCCTGGCGCACCGCCTTGGAGTCGGTGCTGCGCGACCACGGCGCGGCACCGGCCACAGCCCGACGCTTGTCGAACCTAGCGGTGGCAGCGATCGAAGGCGCAGTGGTGCTCAGTCGCGTCGATGGGTCGATCGACCCGGTCGACGACGTGATCCACTCCCTACGCCCCCTGTTCATCGATGTAACCGAGCCCGACCAGCCGGGCCCGCGCTGACCGCGTGCTACCCGTTCAGGCCGTCGTCATCTGCTGGCGCCCGAATCGTCAAGCCCCGCACCGACCTTCCGTCAGGGTCGGTGGTCGTGATCGACGAACCCGGCGGCGCGACGTTGGCGCTGTGGCAGCGACAGAGGTGAGGCGGTCCCGGTCACTGCCCCGGCTCGCGCTCGGGTGAAGGAGCCGCGGGACCTTCTCGCCGGGTTGCCGCAGCCTCATGTCGCGTCCGATCGCCCTGCGCACAGTTCGGTAACAAGCCAGCAGCTGCCGACCGCAGGAGTTGCGTCCGCACATCGGCATGAGCGCGCACTGCCGGCGGGTCGTACGACGCTCTGCCCGTTGATCTCCGACACCACGCGCTGGCCGGTTCGGTCAGCGCGTCATGCGGTAGAAGAGGGCGTTTGGGCTAGGCGTTGCCTACCCGTATTTTCCTGGTGGGCAACGCTTGCCGGTGATCAGTGGCCTGTGTGGGCGAGGTTGTCGTCGATGAGGTGCAGGCGGCGGGCGAGGTCGGAGACGAAGATCCGTTCGGGGTCGATACTGTCGCGGATACGCCGCCATTCCTCGAGCCGCGGGTACATCGCGCGGACCATTTCCGGGGTGGTGCGGGAGTCTTTGGCGAAGTACAAGCGTCCGCCTGCGTCGAGGACCCGCTGGTCGAGTTCGGCACAGAATTCGCCGAGTCCGGGTTTGAGTGGGAAGTCCAGGCTGAGCATGAACCCTGGGTGCGGCCACGACAGTGGGGCCGGGTTGGCGGCGCCCATGCGCTTGAACACGTTCAGGAACGACCGGTGGCCGGAGTGTGCGATCGCGCGCACCGCGGCCGCGAGCTGTGGTTCGGCGCCGAAGGGCATGGAGAACTGATATTGCAGGAACCCGCGGCGGCCGTAGGCGCGGTTCCATTCACCCAGCAGATCCAGGGGGTGATAGAACTGCGTGAGGTTCTGGATGCGCCCGCGCGCCTGCCTCGGATACACCCGGTGCGCGGCTTCGGCGGCGATGCGGATGGTGAGGTTGTTGACCATGCCGTTGGGAAAGACGTCGGGCACCGTGAGCAGTTGGGGTGCATCGAATTTCAGCGGGTCGCGGCGCAATTTGGGCGGGAGCTGATCCAGGGTGGCCAGGGAGCCGCGGCTGAAGCCCGCGCGGCCGAGTTTCGGGCCGGTGCTGATGGTGTCAGGGACCGACATCGAGTATTCGTAACCGTCGTCGGAGCCGCCGGTGAGCAGTTCCATGGTCTGTTCGAGATTGTCGGTGCGGTCGTTGTCGACGAGGAAGTACGCGGTTTCGGTGCGTTTCATCCGTACCCGGGCGCGCACGACGATGCCGGTCAGCCCCATGCCACCGACGGTGGCCCAGAACAGATCCGCGTCGGCTCCTGCGGGAGTGAGGGTGCGTAGCGTGCCGTCCGCGGTGAGCAGTTCCATCGAGAGGACATGGTTGCCGAAACTGCCATGGGAGTGATGGTTCTTGCCGTGGATGTCGGAGGCGATCGCGCCGCCCACGGTGACTTGACGGGTGCCGGGGAGGACCGGAACCCACAGGCCCTGGGGCAGAGCCGCTTTCATGAGGGTGTCGAGACTGACGCCGGCGTCGATGTCGACCACGCCGGTGTCGCGATCGATGTCGTGGATGCGGTCGAAGGCGGTCATGTCGACGACCAGGCCGCCGCCGTTCTGGGCGGGATCACCGTAACTGCGACCGAGCCCCCGGGCGATGACCCCGCGCGGTCCGGCAGCGCCGACGGCTTTGGCGACCCTGTCGAGGTCGGGAGTGCAAAGTACCTGCGCCACAGACGATGCGGTACGGCCCCACCCCGACAGCGGGCGTTGATCGATCATCAGTCCCCCTTGGATGAAATTCACCTCGCCACGGTAGCCGCGCAGCGAACGATGCTGCCAACACCACTGATCGGCCACCGCTTGGACCGCTGGGGATCCAGCCGTAAGCGGCACGATAGTTGCACTCGTCCTCGTGGCGAGTCGAGATGCGGGCTGGTGCTACAGCAGGTGTCGGAGCAGTTCGGCCCGTCGGCCGGCGCGACGTCGTGCGCTGTCGGGCTCGTTGCCGGAACCGCTCAGATCACCTGAGACAAGTGCGGATTGCCAAGCTGTTGGCCCGTTCACTGGGTCGGTGCAGCTGCTCAGGGCGTCGAACAGCCAGTGGTGGGCCTGCCCGACAGTGACGCGAGTTCCGAGGAATTGACCGGTGAGGGCCCAGTACCGTCGAATCCGATGGTCGCTGTCGGTCGCGTCGATCAGCAATTGCTCTCGGAAACGCGGAGTGTCGCGTTCACCGCGTGCACCGGCGTGAGCGCCGACGAATCGATCGAGTTCACTGCCGCCGTGTGGCCGCACTCCTTCCATGACCAGTGACACCACATCCACCAGAATGTCACCCACATCGGTGTACAAGCCGCGACGGTCACGGATCAGCTCCGGTTGGCCTCGCCAGAGTTGCTGTCGCACAACGCTGTCCATCGCGGGATCGCTGACGAGGGCCGCCAACTCGGCATACGCGACAACCTCCTCGACAGAGGGATCGCCCGGCGGTTCCGGGACATTCCAGTACATGTAGATATCGAAGTCGCGTTGCGGTATCGGTGCGAGGACACGCCGCCAGAATCGGAGGAGGTAGTCGTGTGCCGTATCGCCGTCCTCTGCGGCGGCCAGCAATGCCATTCGCTGCGCCAGCTGCGTCGGTCCGGCTGCGCCCAGGGCCCGCAGCGATGCGCGCCGCCAGGCCAACGACCTGAATTCGGCATCGACTCGCGCGCTTTCGGCAGCGATCGCCTCAGCGATCGACCGCCGTGCGTGGAGCACATCGGAGATCGAACCCAGGCCGAGACCGAGCGCGCGCAGCCGTCGAACCAGCAGCAGCCGCTCAGTCGCGATCTGCGCATCGAACATCCGATGCCCACCTGAGCTGCGGCACGATTCCAGAATGCCCTCGTCGCAATAGAACCGGATCGTGCGCACCGCAATCCCGGTCCTGCGCGCCAACTCCCCGATACTCACCACCATGCGCGGCTGCATACCGTCTCTCACGACGTGCTGAACCTCCACCCCGGTCGAGCATCCAGCGTAGCGTCCGGTCGTGGTTCGGCTCGGTCAAGTGACCCACCGCTGCTGAGGCGCGGCCTAGAGGAAAGGGCCGTCATCTCAACGGGACCCGGTGCGGATCCCGGCGGATGTTCTCGAGCCACTACTGGGTCTCGTAGACGGCCGGTTGGCGCTAGCCGGTACAGAACGCGCGGGACACGGTAGATGAGTGCGCTCGGGGTACCTTCGCTCCCAATACCCGGTTGATCTCGGCAAAGTTCGTCGTCGAGGATGGCTCGATGCTGGGTATGCGGTTCGTGCGGCGGGTGGATGGGGTGACCTATGAGTTCGTTCGGGACGGGGACGCGTACGGATTTCCGTCGTACAAGCGGGTCGACCTCGACATCTGGTGTCGGCGGCTTCCCGATTTCGGATGGGTGGTGTGCACTGCGGAGGCGGCAGTGTCGAGTCGTCCATTCGATGATGCCGGGCGAGGTGAACTTCCGCCCGAAGGAGTGTGGGTGAGCTGCAAGGGCGATCGGTCGTACGTCTACGACCTGGTCCACACCGATGCTCCGGCAGTGGCGGATTCCGAACCTTCGTAGGGCAGCCGGTTCCGCATTGTGCCGGCGCCGTCGCAATGTCAGCTCACCCGTGGCCGGTCCGAACAGGTTTTCACTATCGGGTCGCTGCCAGGTGTTCTCCGTAGAACAGCATCAGGCCGGTAGCCGCGGAAATTGCTGTGAGCAGCCAGAATCGGATGGATACCGTGGTCTCGGGCCAGCTGCTGAGTTCGAAGTGGTGGTGCATCGGGGCTATGCGGAACAGCCGTCGGCGGGTGGTCCGGAAGACGACGATCTGCAACAGAACCGAGAGGATCTCGGCGCAGAACAATGCACCGATCACGACCATGAGCAGTTCGGTGCGGGTCGTGATGGACAGCCCGGCCAGCAGCCCACCCAACGCCAGCGATCCGGTATCGCCCATGAAGATCTTCGCCGGTGCCGCGTTCCACCAGAGGAAGCCGACGCAGGCCCCGCCCGCCGCCGCGCTGACCAGGGCCAGATCGAGCGGGTCGCGAACCGTGTAGCACCCCACCCCGGGACGGGTGGTGCACGCGTTGGTGAACTGCCAGAACGTGATCAGCACATAGGCACCTAGCGTCAGGCCCATCGATCCCGCGGCCAGACCGTCGAGCCCGTCGGTGATGTTCACGGCATTCGACCACGCGACCACCATGATGCACACCGCCAGCAGGAACAACGCCGGGACGAACGACAGCCAGCCGACATCGCGCAGGATCGACAGGTGCCTGCTGGCCGGGGTCAGGCCGGTGCTATCGGGGAAACGGAGTGCCAGCACGCCGAAAATGATCGCGGCACCGAATTGGCCGACGTACTTGCCGCGGGCGGTCAGCCCGAGATTGCGCCGCTTGTAGAGTTTGATGAAATCGTCGAGAAATCCGACCAGGCCCAGCGCGGTAGCCAGACCCAGAACCAGCAGTCCGGAGGCCGTGACTCCGGATGCGTGATAGCGCAGGCCGATCAGATGCGAGCCCAGGTATCCCGCCCACATACCGATCACGATCGCGATCCCGCCCATGGTGGGCGTTCCGCGCTTGGCTTGGTGGCTGCTGGGTCCTTCGGCGCGGATCTCCTGACCGAGTTTCTTCCGGGTGAACAACCGGATCAACAGCGGCGTCAACGTGATCGACACTGCCAGAGCGATCATCGCCGCGAACAAGATCTGCCTCATCTGCCCCCCTGCGAGTCTTTCCATCGCGACCCGCCGCATCAACACAACGCGAACGGTCAGATGTTAGCCAAGCGCACGACCGAGAGTGATCGCTGCCTGCGTGGCGGACGGCATTCGGCAGAATGAGGATGTCGTGGGGCGCATTTGGTCTCGCTGCCGGTCGCGTCCGCTCTGTCCGATTCGGGCCGCGCGGAATGCGGCTTTTCGGCCGGTCGCATGGGAAATGGGAGTGCGGCGACTTCGAACTGCGTGTGGCGTACCACACACCATTGAATTCGACGTCTAAGGTTCTGACTCGGTCCGCCCATCAGGGGTAGCTGAGTGGAGGGTTCGACGAATGACGTTCGAGAAAATCACCGCTGCCGTTTTCATGGCAATCTCGGCCGTGGGTATCAGTGCGGCAACCGCCCATGCGGAGCCGGCCCTAACAGAACAGCCGACCGCGGTGTCTGCGGAGGACACGACTTCCGGTGTGGATCATGGAATCAATTACCAGATCACCGTTTCGCCGGTCGACAGGGCAGTTGTCGCCACGGTCGAGAATGGCAAGTTCGAGGTCGCGCAGAATGGTGCGGTGGTGCTCGAGTCCGGCGACGGAGCGGCGGTGACCGAAGTGCCGCAATGGCTCGCCGTCGACGGGCGTTCGATCGCGATGGCACAGCAGATCGGTGCGGACGGCCGCACCCTGACGCTGACGCCGACTCCGACGGCGGAAGATATTGCGCAACTGAAGGACATCACCTCCTACGACCGGCTCAAGGAGCAGGTCAACAAGAACCTGCCCGGCATCGCCGTCGGCGCCATCGTGGGCGGCATCCTCGGGGCGATGATTCCCCTGATTTGGGGTCTCAGCATCCCCGTGGGTGCGCTGATCGGTGCGACCGTCGGCGGATACGTCATGGGCGGCCCGGACTTCATCGAGGCCGTACAGGGGTGGGTCACCAACCAGCCGTGATCACGGGCAGGTGAAATAGCGGCCGACTGGTCGATTCGGCAGCCGCGGCCCCGAAGCGCTGGACGAACCCCCTCTGAGACATGTTGTCCCACAGGGAAAGTCCACTGCGCGGAGTGGGCGGATCCACGAGTCGCCCACGGGCAGTTGTCCCGTGGGCGACGCTGTGCTGTGGCGGGGCTCAGTTCTCGATCGGCACAGGGGCGGTGCCGATCCCGGTTCGGTTCAGCGTCGAGTTGCGGTAGCCGAAGGTGGCGTAGAGGGCGAGACCGAGGAGCAGCCAGACGACGAAGCGGATCCAGGTGACGATGTCGAGGTGGCTGATGAGCCAGATCGAGAAGCCGATGCCGATGAGGGGGACGACCGGCACCCAGGGGGTGCGGAAGGTGCGGTCGGCGTCGGGGCGGGTGCGGCGCAGGCGCATGACGCCGAGCGCCACCACGATGAAGGCCATGAGGATGCCGACGTTGGTGAGTTCGGCGGCCTCGCGGATCGGGAGGAAGCCGGCGATGAGCGCGGAGACGATGCCGACCGGCCAGATGACGCGGGTGGGTACCTTGCGTTCGCTGGTCTTGCCGAAGTAGTTGGGCAGCAGGCCGTCTCGGCTCATGGCGAAGCCGACGCGGGTGACAGCGAGCATATTGGCGAACGCGGAGGTGGTGACGCCGACGACCGCGCCGACCGCGATGACCAGGCCCAGGATGCCCATGCCCACGGTGTCGAAGGCGCTGGAGAACGGCGCGGCCACATCGATTTCGGTGTAGTTCACCATGCCGACGATGACCAGGCACACCAGCAGGTAGACGACCGAGGCGATGCCGAGACTGATCAGGATGGCCTTGGGCAGCAGCTTCTTGCCGTCCTTGGATTCCTCAGCGGCCGCGCTCATGGCGTCGTAACCGTAGACCGCGAAGAACGCCAGTGCCGCACCGGAGACCGCGCCGCCGACCCCGAACGGGAAGAACGGCGTGTAGTTGCCGGCCTTGATGTGGAATGCGCCGGCGACGACGACAATGGCCACGATCAACACCTTCACCGCCACCAATCCCGTTTGCACACGGGCGGATTCACGGGTGCCACGCGAGAGCAGATAGGCCAGCAACAGGCAGAGAACGACCGCGAACAGGTCGATCTTGTGGCCCTCGCCGGTGCCGGGCGCGCCGAGCGCCCAGGTCGGCAGATCGAATCCGATGTAATGGGTGATGTAGTTCAGGTAGCCCGAGACCGCGATCGCCACCACCGACACGATGGCGGTGTACTCGAGCAGCAGATCCCAGCCGATCATGAATCCGATGATCTCGCCCAGCGCCACATACGAATACGTGTAGGCCGAACCGGCTTTCGGCACCATGCCCGCGAATTCGGCGTAGCAGAGTCCCGCCGCGCCGGAGGCCACTACCGCGATGGCGAAGGAGATCAGCACGGCCGGACCCGCCACCTGGTTGGCCACCACACCGGCCAGGGAGAACACTCCCGCGCCGACCAGGCCGCCCAGGCTCAGCGCGACCAGTTGCCACAGGCCCATGCTCTTGGTGAAATCGCCGGAATCGGCATCGGTGACAGGCATTCGCCGCATGACTCCGGCGAGGGTGATGGGCGGGCGTGGGTGGCGGGTGACGACAGACATTGTCGCGCCTTTCAGGTGGTGATTCTTCAACTAGGGGTGGTGGACGGCGGGGGAGTGGCGAGCCTCAGAAGACGAAACCCTCGGGGAACGGATCGGCCGGGTCGAGCAGGTAATTGGCCGTGCCGGTCAACCACGCGCGACCGGTGATCTCCGGCACCACGGCGGGATGTCCGGCGACGTCGACGGTCTCGATCGCGCGGGCGTGGAAGGTGGTGCCGATGAACGAGTCATTGCGCAGCACTTGTCCATCGGAGAGCAGACCGCGGGCGTGCTGACGGGCCAGCAGCGCGGAGGTGCCGGTGCCGCAGGGCGAGCGGTCGAACCAGCCCGGGTGGATGGCCATGGCATTGCGGGTGTGCGCGGGTTCGGAGGCCGGATCCAGGAACAGGACGTGTTTGCATCCGCCGATCCGCTCGTCCTCCAGATGCACCGGACGCTGGAATTCATTGATGGCGGCCATGATTCGCAGCCCCGCGTCGAGAATCCGATCCTGTTGGGTGCGGTCGAACGGTATCCCGAGCTTGCCGAGATCGACGATGGCGTAGAAGTTTCCACCGTAGGCCATGTCGTAGCGGACGGTGCCGATCCCGGGTACCTGCACCTCGTTGTCGAGGCTGTCGCAGTAGGCCGGGACATTACGCAGCGCCACCGAATCGGCGTGGCCCGCAGTGATGTTCACGGTCGCGACGACGCGTCCGGCGGGAGTGTCCAGGCGGATCTCCGTGACCGGTTCGGTCACCGCCACCATGCCGGCCTCCACCAGCGCGGTCGCCACGCCGATGGTCCCGTGCCCGCACATCGGCAGCAGCCCGCTCACCTCGATGAACAGCACCCCGTAGTGCCCGTCGGCGGTGGTGGCCGGTTGCAGGATGGCCCCGCTCATCGACGCGTGCCCGCGCGGCTCGTTGACCAGGAATTTCCGCAGGCCGTCCAGATTCTCGAGGAAGTAGTCGCGCCGATCGGCCATGGTGTCACCCGGAATCGGACCGACCCCGCCGGTGACCACCCGGGTGGGCATACCCTCGGTGTGAGTGTCGATGGCGGAGATGATTCTGCTGCTGTGCATCAGGATTGCCCTTCGGTGTCGAGTTCGGCGAGTTCGCGCAATCGCACGACGGCGGCCAGGGGACGCCGGGCGGAGGTGGGGGCGGCCAGGCCGAGGGGAGCGAGATCCGCTGTGCCGTAGCGGCATTGGCCGCCTGAGGCCGCACCGTCGGTACCGGCCGACTGGGCGGCGCGCAGGGCGGCGACGGCGGTCCCGCAGATGCGGCCCTGGCACGGCCCGAGCCCGGCGCGGGTGGCCAGTTTGGCGGCCCGGTAGCTCTCGCCCGCAGCGCCCGCCCAGGCCGTGGTCAGCTCCTCCCGGGTGGTGTTCTCGCACCGGCAGATCACGGTGTCGGGGCGGGACCAGGCCACCGCCTCGGTGCCGATCGGGTGCGCGGCGGCGAGCCGGGCGATGAACCGCCGGGCGGTGCGGTGGCGGGTGCGCAGGCCGCGCTCGGCGCTCGGATCGCCACCCGCGGCCGCGATCCCGGCGACGACGCCCTCGACCGCCGCGACCTGCGCCCCACCGATTCCGGTGAGTTCACCTGCCGCCCAGACCATGTCGGCGCTCGTCCGCTGATCCCGGTCGACGCTGACGAACCCGTCGGGCGTCAGGCGCGCGCCCGCGGCTACCGCGAGTTCGTGCTGCGGGGTGAAGCCGTGCGAGACCGCGACCGCGTCCACCGCGATGGTCGTATGGCTGCCCGGCACCGGTGCCCAGTGTTCGTCGAGCCGGGCCACGGTCGCCTCTTCGACCCGGCCGTCGCCCGCGACCGCGACCACCGCGGTCGAGGTGCGCACCGGAATTCGATGGCGCAGACCGGAACCCGCGTACTCGATCAGTTCGGCCGCCTTGCCGGCACTGTGCCGCAGCTCCCACGGCCGGGCGACCCAGTGCCGCAGGATCGCCCGGGCCGGATTGGCCTCGAGCACCGCCCGGACCCGCGCGCCGCCATCGGCCAGGGAGTGAGCGACCGGGAGCAGGAACGGCCCGGTGCCCGACACCAGCACGGACCGCCCGATGAGCAGCCGCTGGGTTTTCGCGAGGGTCTGCGCGGCCCCGCCGGTGTAGACGCCGGGCAGATCCCAGCCGGGGAAGGGGCACACGCGGTCGTAGGCTCCGGTCGCGATGATCAGCGCGTCCCCGCGCACCGCCCGATGCGTACGGCGATCACCCTCGACGCCGATGAGCAATCGCACTGTGGGACAACCGCCCTCGGGGTGCCGTTCGAGGTGGTACACCGCCGCCCGCGCCAGATACTCGCAGCGCGGATGCTCGGCCAGGAGCCGGGCCCGGCGCTCGGCGGCCGCGTACCCGTGCCCGATGGCCAGCGGCCGGCGGACTCCGTAGGCCGCCGGTATGCGGCGGTGGTACTGGCCGCCGAGCGCCTCGTTGGAGTCGATCAGCGTCACCGACGCGCCGTGCCGCAGCGCCGCTTCCGCGGCCGCCGTGCCCGCCGGACCACCACCGATGACCACCACATGCCGGTTCATCGCTCGCTCCCGCCCGCTCGGCTCTGACTGATGACGGTGTCGCCGTCACGCGCCGGGCGGCGGCACAGGCGCACGTCCGGCACGCCGTTGACGGTCGCCACGCAGTCGAAGCAGATGCCGATACCGCAGAACACGCCGCGGCCACCGCCGTCGCGCGCGGTGCGCCAGTGTGTGCGCCCGGCGGCGAGCAGCACGGTGGCCAAGGTCTGACCGTGCACACCCGCCACCTCGACGCCGTCGGCGCGGATGGTCAGCGGCCGGTCGGCACGGCCGAGGCGGTCGCGGTCCGGGGGAATCAGATTGGGGCTCATGGTGAGACGTACTCCGTGCTCGAGGTGATGACCGCCGGTCGGTCGACGGTGAAGGCCGCGATGTCGACCTCGCCGGGCCGGCCGGTGAGGGCGGCGGCGACCAGCTGCGCGGTGCCGAGCGCGAGCCCGATGCCCGCGCCCTCGTGGCCGGTCGCGTGCCACAGTCCGGGCAGGCGCGGATCCGGGCCGATCACCGGGAGGTGGTCGTCGACGTAGGGACGGAAACCGCCGTAGGCGCGCATGATCGCGACGTCCGCGAGCATCGGGAACAGGCGCAGTGCCTTGCGTGCGATGGCGGCGAGACTGTCGGGGCGGATCCGGTCGTCGAATCCGGCCTGCCGCCGCGAGGATCCGATCAGCAGCGGGCCACCCCGGGTGGACTCCACCACGGCCGAGGATTGCAGCGCGGTATCCGAACTGCCCACCGCGCCGACGTAATCCGCGTCGTAGACCTTGTGGAAGACGGTCGGCGGCAGCGGAGCGGTGATCAGCACATCGCCGCGGCGCGGTTTGACCGCGATCGGCGCGCCCAGCACCGCCGCCACCGGACCCGACCACGGCCCGGCGGCATTGATCACCACATCGGCGAACCGGTCGCCGCGCGTGGTCCGCACGCCCAGCAGCCGATCGCCATTGACGATCGGACCGGTGACAGTGCACCGGGTTTCGACGATCGCCCCGCCCGCGGTCGCGGCGGCGAGCAGTGCCGAGGCCGCGCCGGCCGGCTGGACCTGCGCGTCGTCGGGGTAGTGGACCGCGCCGCTCACTTCGGTGGTGAGGGCCGGCTCGGCCGCCGCGAGTGCGGCCGCATCGAGATCGGCGCAGTACACACCGACCGCGCGCTGGCTGCCGGCGAAGGCGGCGAGTGCCGACGCACCCGCGTCGGTGGTCGCAACGACGATGCCACCCTTGGGTTCCCACTCGACGGCCGCGACCGCACCGGGCAGCCGTTCGGCGATGCGCGCGAGCGTCTCGGGCCACAGCCGCCGCGACAGTCGCGCCAGCTCCAGCTCCGGACCGGGGCCCTTGTCCGAGACCAGCACGTTGCCCTCGCCGTGCGCCGTGGTCCCGGACGCCACCTCGCCCGCCTCACAGATCCGCACCGACAGGCCCGCCACGGCGAGCCCGTCGGCGAGCGCGCAGCCGATCATGCCGCCGCCGATGATCAGCACATCGGTCCCCCTCACGGACGATGTGCCGGACGTGTCGAATGTCATTGCGCCCGTGCCCCGTTCACCGACCGAGGCACACCCAGCGGATTGTCGTCGCGCAATTCCGGCGGCAACAGCTCCGGCGGCACCGACTGGAACACCACCGGACGCAGGAACCGGGCGATCGAGGCGGTGCCCACCGAGGTCGCCGCGGGCGCGGTGGTCGCCGGATACGGACCGCCGTGCTGCTGCGCGTAGGTCACCGACAGGCCGGTGGGCCAGCTGTTCCACAACACCCGGCCCGCCGCGCCCGCCGCCTCGCCGAGCAGGGCGCGAGCGGTGCCGTCGGCCTGGTCGCCGAAGACCGAGACCGTCAGCTGCCCGCTCACCGCGCGGGCCAGCTCGAGCAGTTCGGCGGTCTCCCGATAGGTCACCACCAGTGCTGCGGGGCCGAACATCTCGTGTATCAGCGTGTCCGGATCGGTGAGCACGTCCTGGGCGGTGGTGGTCAGCAGCAGGGTGCGCCCCGCCGCGCCGCCGCTCAGGATCCGCACCCGCGGGTGCGTGCGCAATTGTTCGACGGCCCCGACGAATCCGGCCTCGATTGCGGCATTGAGCATGTCACCGGTCGGCTCGGGTGCCGACCGGGCCAGTTCGGCGAGCAGTGGCGACCCGTCCGGGACCGCGATGATCCCCGGCTTGGTGCACAGCTGCCCGGCACTGGCCGACAGTGTGCCCAGCAGTCCGGCCGCGATCTCAGCGGCCTGTGATTCCGCGGCCGCAGCGGTGACGAAAACCGGGTTGACGGAACCCAATTCACCGTAGAAGGGAATCGGCACCGGACGCGCGGCCGCGATGTCGAACAGTGCGCGCCCGCCCCGGGTGGAGCCGGTGAACGCGGCCGCGGTGACGGCGGTATGGGTCAGCACCCGCACACCCGCGTCGACACCGAACACCAGGCCGAAAGTTCCGCTCGGAGCATGGTTTTCGGTCAGCGCCTCGGTGACGATCGCGCCGACCGCGCGTGAGAGCAATGGATGGCCCGGGCTGGCCTTGACGATGACCGGGCACCCGGCGGCCAGCGCGGCGGCCGTATCGCCACCCGCGACGGAGAAGGCGAAGGGGAAATTGCTCGCCGCGAAATTGACGACCGGGCCGAGCGGAATGTTCATCCGGCGCAGGTCCGGGCGCGGCGCACCCATCGGCCACTCGTTGTCGGCGGTGTCGATGCGTACGTCGAGGTAGCCGCCGTCGCGCACGGTCTCGGCGAACAGGCGCAGCTGAAACGTGGTGCGCCGCAATTCGCCGGTCAGCCGCGCCTCGGTCAACCGGGTTTCGTTCCGCGCCATGGCGATGAGCTCCGCGGCGCGGCTGTCGAGCCGGTCGGCGAGGTCGGTCAGCGCCCGGGCGCGACCGGCCGCACCCAGCGCCGCCCACGCCGGGGCGGCCGCGGCCGCGGCGGCGACCGTGGCGTCGGCCTCGGCCGCCGTGGTGTCGGCGATCGATCCGGCTGTCGTGTCGATCATCGTGTTGTCCTCGTTTCCCGAATTCGCCTGTTCGCCTGTGGATTACCGGTAACCCTTGGCCAGCACCGCCGCGGTGTCGGCGGTGATCTGGGCGGTCAGCCCGGGGGCGAGCGGAATCCGCGGCGGCCGGCACGCGCCGCCGGGTCGCCCGGCCAGGTCCATCGACAGCTTGATGGCATGGACGAATTCGGTTTTGGAGTCCCAGCGCAGCAGCGGATGCAGTTCCCGGTACAGCGGCAGGGCCTTGTCCAGATCGCGGTTGACCGCCGCGTTGTACAGCTCCACGGTCACCTGCGGAATGGCGTTGGGATAGCCGGCCACCCAGCCGACCGCGCCCGCGATGCCCAGTTCCAGCACCACGTCGTCGGAACCGATCAGCACGTCGAGTTCCGGTGCCAGTTCCTTGATTTCGTAGAAGCGCCGGACATCGCCGGTGAACTCCTTGACGCCGACGATCAGCCCCTCGGCGTGCAGTTCGGCCAGCAGATCCGGGGTGAGGTCGATGCGGGTGTCGATCGGATTGTTGTAGGCCACGACGGGCAGACCGACCGCGGCCACCGTCCGATAGTGATCGAGGACGACCTCGCGATTGCCCCGATAGATGTTGGGCGGCAACAGCATGACGCACTGGGCGCCGGCCTCGGCGGCCTGCTCGGCCCATTTACGCGCTTGCAGCGCGCCGTAGGCGGCGATGCCGGGCATGACCGTGAAGCCTTGCGGCGCGGCCTCGATGGCGGTGGTTACCACCCGGGCGCGTTCGGTGTCGTCGAGGGTCTGGTACTCCCCGAGCGAGCCGTTGGGGCTCACGCCGTGGCAGCCGTTGGCCGCCAGCCACCGTACGTGCTCGGCGTAGGCGTCGTAGTCGACCGAGAGATCCTCGGTGAACGGCAGGGTGGTCGCGACGATCACCCCGTGCCAGGGCTTGTTCGCCGGCGACGTGGTGGTTTCGGACATGTGAGCCTCCATCGGGTGAGAGTCCGGGGAGAGCGCCCCGGCCGCCTGTCACTATGTGACGTGTGACATTGCACAGACCGTAAGCGATGGAGTCATACCCGGTCAACCACTTGCGTGATCGGGGTCACCACCCTATGGTGCAATGTCACACATCACAGATGAAGGTGGCGTATGACCGCAGTTGACGACTCCGCGACAGCACGGCAATCCGATCCAGGCACGACTACCCCACCGAGCGCGCTGCGCCGGATCGTGGCCGCGGCCATGGTCGGCGCGGTCGCCGAGTGGTACGAATTCTTCCTCTACGGCACCGCATCCGCGCTGGTCTTCGGGGAGGTGTTCTTCCGCTCCAGCGGCAATGCCGTCGACGGGATCATCGCCGCCTTCGCGCTCTATGCCGTCGGGTTCCTGGCCCGGCCCTTCGGCGGAATCCTGTTCGGGCACTTCGGAGATCGCGTCGGACGCAAGGCCTTGCTACAGCTGAGCCTGGTCGTGGTGGGCATCACCACGTTTCTGATGGGCTGCCTGCCCACCTTCGCCGCCATCGGCTACTGGGCCCCGGCGCTGCTGGTGACGCTGCGCCTGATCCAGGGCTTCGCGTTCGGCGGCGAATGGGGCGGGGCGGTGCTCTTGGTCAGCGAGCACAGCCCCGACCATCGCCGTGGGTTCTGGGCGAGCTGGCCGCAGTCGGGCGTGCCGCTGGGCAATGTCCTGGCGACCGTGGTCATGCTGGTGCTGTCGGCGAATCTGTCCGACGCGCAGTTTCTTTCGTGGGGCTGGCGGATCGGCTTCTGGCTGTCGGCCGTCGTCGTGCTGATCGGCTACTGGGTGCGCTCCAGCGTCGATGACGCACCGATCTTCCGCGAGGCGCAGCAGCGGTCGGACGCCGACCGACGCCACGCGCTCGGCATCGTCGAAGTACTGCGCCATCACTGGCGACAGGTGCTGATCGGGATCGGCGCGCGCTTCGCCGAGAACATCCTCTACTACCTCGTGGTGACCTTCTCGATCACTTACCTCAAACTCGCCGTGCACGTGGACACCGCGCCGATCCTGGCGCTCATGCTGGTGGCGCACCTGTTGCACTTCTTCATGATTCCGGCGGCGGGCCTGCTGTCGGATGTGATCGGGCGGCGGCCGGTCTATCTCACCGGGGCCGTGCTCACCGCCGGCTGGGGTTTCCTGGCCTTCCCGATGATGGACACCGGGAACTACGCCGTCATCATCGTGGCCATCACCCTCGGTCTGGCCGTCGAATCCCTCACCTACGCACCGTATTCCGCGCTCATGACCGAGATGTTCCCGACGCATGTGCGATATACGGCCCTGTCGTTCTGCTATCAGGTCGCGCCGATTCTGGCCGGATCGCTGGCCCCGCTGATCGCCATCAGCCTCTTCGACCGCTTCCACAGTTCGGTGCCGATCTCGCTGTATCTGATTGTGGCCGCGGCGATCTCGGTGCTGGCGGTCGGGCTGGCGAAGGAGACCGCAGGCACGTCGCTGCGGTCGGTCGATGCCGAGGCCGCGCGATGAGGACGCCTGCGCCGACTGCGGGCCGGGTATCGCGGGGGCGACGGCTATGCCACGTGACATGGCATAGAATGTCGTGAACCGATCGAATCCATCGATCACGGGCAGGGGAGCCGACCACGTGAGTATCGACCAGTTCACCCAGGTGGAGAAGGTCAGCCTGCGCGAGAAGGTCTCGCGGGCACTGCGCGCGGCCATCATCGCCGGTGAAATGGAGCCCGGCGTGGTGTATTCCGCACCCACGCTCGGCGCGCGGTTCGGGGTGTCGGCCACCCCGGTCCGCGAGGCCATGCAGGATCTGGCCCGGGAGAACCTCATCTCGATTGTGCCCAACAAGGGATTCCGGGTCACCGAGGTGGCCGAGAAGGACCTCGACGACATCACCCGCATCCGGCTGCTGCTGGAACCGCCGGTGGTCCGCGAGGTCACCCCGCTGATTCCCGAATCGGATATACCCCACCTGCGCGCCCTCGCCGAGAAGATCGTCGAAGGCGCCGAAAGCGGAGACCTGGTGGAATACACGGCGGCCGACCAGATCTTCCATCTGACCCTGCTCGGCTACGCCGACAACCCGCGCCTCAACGACCTGGTCTCCGATCTGCGCGACCACACCCGCCTGTTCGGCCTCGCCTCCCTGGCCCAGAAAGGCGAACTGGTCGACGTCGCCCGCGAGCATCTCACCATCGTCGACCTACTCGAATCCCGCGATCAGGACGCTGTCGAACACTTCCTGCGCGACCACATCCAGCAGGCCCGCGGCCGCTGGGCGAAGCCCCAGGAGTAGCCGACCGGGCTTTCGGTTGCTCGGCGCCCCCGGATCTTGCCGCAAGCGATAGAATGCGCGCGCGCATGTGCGTCCCGACCGGCACGAGAACCGTTGACCGCCAACGGATCTTCTCGAGCCAGTCAACGGATCTTCTCGAGCTGATAAGGACCTTCAGGGCCGTTGTGCGGAACACGGCCACGCCGACGTCGGTGGCCACCGCGCCGTCTGCCGGTCGTGGTCGCGATGTACCCGGGCGGTGCTGAGGACCTCGGATATCGACGCCATGGGATTGCTGCCCGGTGTTCGCGGTCGGCGCGGAGGCGCCCGTGGATAGCCGTGCCGCAACCTTCGAATAGCTGGATGTCCGCTGGTTATGGGCGATAGGCTGGGCACCGTCGAAAGGGTGAGTTGATCATGTCCGGTGCTCACAGCGATACCGAGAGGATTGCACGCGGCTCATGATCGACGACGCCGCGAACCGTACCCGCCGTGACGTGAGCATGACGGTAGCGGAGGAGTTGCGTGCGACCGGAACCTCGTCGCGAAGCATAGGACGCAGCGGCAACGTGCTGCCCGAGTTGACCAGCTTCGTCAACAGGCGCGCCGAGCTGACCGAGCTCAAGCACTTGCTGACCGTGTCGAGGCTGGTGACGCTGGCCGGGATGGGCGGCGTGGGCAAGACGCGGCTGGCGCTGCAGGCGGCCGCGGCTGTTCGAGGCGATTTCGCCGATGGGGTCTGGGCGATCGATCTGGCCGACGTGCGTGATCCGTCGCTGGTGGCTCCCATCGTCGCTGCCTCGCTCGGCGTGCGGGTCGATTCGGCCCGGCCGGTCCATGACACCCTGGTCGAGTTTCTGCGATCCCGGGAAACCCTGCTCCTCGTGGACAATTGCGAGCAGGTTACCGAGCCGATGGCAAGCCTGGCCCAGACGTTGTTGTCGGCGTGTCCGGGATTGCGGATCCTGGTCACCAGCCGCGAGCCGCTGGATATCGGCGGAGAAGCGGTGCGGCGGTTGTTGCCGCTGAGCGTTCCTGCCGCCGGCCGTGAGCCGACGTTGCGCGAGCTGCGCAAATACGATGCGGTGATGCTGTTCGGCGATCGCGCCGCGGCGGTCGTGCCCGGATTCGCGCTGACCGAGGAGAACAAGGCCGCGGTGGTCGGGATCTGTTCCCGGCTGGACGGGTTGCCACTGGCGATCGAGCTCGCGGCGGCTCGGATGCGCACCATGTCGCCGGACCAGATCCTGCAGCGGCTCACCGACCGGTTCGCGCTGCTCACCCGGGGCCACCGCACCGCGCCGACACGGCAGCAGACCCTGCGGTGGTGCATCGACTGGAGCTATCAGCTGTGCAGCCCGGCCGAGCAGGAGCTGTGGGCCCGGTTGTCGGTGTTCGCCGGTGGTTTCGAACTCGACGCCGTCGAGGCGGTGTGCGGTACCGATATCGAGGCGGCAGAGCTGCTCGATGTGCTGTCCTGGCTGGTGGACAAATCGGTTGTGATCAGGGAAGAACCCGCGGGTGCGGTCCGCTTCCGGATGCTCGACACCGTACGGGCCTACGGGCAGGACAAGCTGCGGGAGGCCGGCGCGGACGAGGATCTGCGGCGTCGGCACCGGGACTGGTACCGACGGCTGGTGCTCGATGCCGAGGCCGACTTGATCAGCGACCGGCAACTCGACTGGATGGCCCGGCTCGACCGCGAGCAGGGGAACATCCGTGCGGTGCTCGAATTCTGCATGTCCGACCAGACCGAGCAGTCGGCCGAAGCGGGGTTGCGCATCACCGCCGCCTCCTTCGTGTTCTGGAGTTTCCGCGGCTTGTTCGGTGAAGGCCGCCGCTGGCTCGACCGCGCCCTGGCCCATCCCTGCGCGCGTTCGACAACCGACCAGGTCCGGGCGCTGCACGCCAGCGTCTTCATGGCCACGCGGCAATGGGACCTCCAGACGGCAGCCACCCTGCTAGAGCAGGGGCGGGTGCTCGCCGAGCGCGATCCCACGCCCATGAATCAGGCGCTGATGGCCTTTGCTGAGGGTGATCTGGCTCTCTATCTCAATGAGCCCGCGCGCGCGGTGTCGTGTATCGATCGAGCCATCGAGGTGCTGAGCTCCAACCCGCGAGGATGTCTGCACGTTGTCGCGCTGCTGTTGCTCGGTGTGGCGTACGCGCAGCAGGGCGACACCGGACGGGCGGCCGAGTGCCATCAGCGGATCCTGGCCATCACCGAGGCGTGCGGCGAGTCGCTGTTCCGGTCGACCGTTCTGGGGATGACCGGGATCGCGGCGTGGCAGCAGGGTGAGAGCTCCCGCGCACAGGATTTGCTGCGGGAATCGCTGCGGCTCAACCAGTGCATGCGCAGCCTTCTCGTCGCGGCGCTCGATCTCGAAGTGCTCGCATGGATCGCGGCCGGCACCGACGACCAGCGATCCGCCGTGCTGATGGGCGCCGCGGCGAACATGATGCAGACCGCCCCGGGCGCGGCGATCTACTTCCCGCAGATGGTCGAGGCCCACCTCGACTGCGAGCGTGTCGTGCGCCGCGCGCTCGGTGGAGCGCGCTTCGATGCGGCGTGGCGACGCGGCCATGCAATGAGAATCAACGCCGTGGTCGCCTACGCGCTGAACGAAGAACAACCGGCCGGCACCCCGTCCGCCGGCGGGACGACACTGACCAAACGTGAGCGCCAGGTGGCGGACCTGGTCGCCGACGGGCTCACCAACAAGCAGATAGCATCCCGCCTGGTGATCTCCCAGCGCACCGCGGATGCTCACGTCGAGCACATCCTGACCAAGCTCGGGTTCACCTCTCGCGCCCAGATCGCGGCGTGGATCGTGGACGCGGCCCGGCACGAGAGCTGATCGCGTCCCCGCTGCTGAGGCGCGCCGGGTCCGAGCGGCCGACAACACGCGCTGCATTCGGCTGGTAAGGGACTGGTGTCAGGATCGGATCCCGGCCAGGACCTGATCCAGGTCCAGGCGGGCCCGATCGGGCGAGATGATCTGAGCTCGTTGATTTTTGGGGCGCTCGCGCTGGCTGGTTCGGTCAGCGCGGTATGCGGTGCGGGTTCAGGTGGGCTGTCCGAGCAGACCCGCGACCAGGGCGCGCAGGCCCTGCTCGTAGGTGTCCCTGGCGGCGAGTTCCGCGTAGCGTTCGCCGAGTGCGGCCAAGCGCGGCAGGGTTTCCGGGTCCAGTTCGGCGAACACCTTGTCGCGGAAGGTGATCCGGTCCGTGTCACGGCCGGCTGTGGAGGCGCGGACGATCAGGTTCCCCGCGGTGTAGTACCAGATCGTTCGATAGGCGTATACCGCGTCGTCGGCGCTGAGGCCGCAGGTCATGGCGGCGTCGACGATCGTCTCGCTGTACCAGAGCGCTGCGGGGGCGAAGAACTCGTCGCCGGTGAGGACCTCGACGATCCAGGGCACCTCGGCCAGGGTGGCGTGCATGGCCAGCGCGGTGACCACGACGCGGTCCCGCGGGTCGACGGGCAGTTCGGGGCGGCGCATTCCTGCGGCGATGTCCTCGAGGACGAGCAGGAGCAGTTCCTGCTTGTCGCGTACATGCCGGTATACGGCCATCGGGGTCGCGCCCAGTTCGGTCGCGAGGCGGCGCATGGTCAGCGTCTCGACGCCCTGTGCCTCGACGAGGTCGCGCGCCGCGGACACGATCTGAGCGCGCGACAGGCGGGAGGGGCGTCCGGTGCGAGTGCTCACTCGATCATCTTGGCACGAGGGTATCGACAGGTAGAGCATGCGTCGGGTACTTTGTGTACGTGTATACAAAGTACCCGGATCAACTGCGCCGGGTGTGATCGCCATGGCACGGTTCATGTTGGCGTTCGGGATGGCCTCGCCGGCAGGTGGATTGGCTGCCCCGGCCACCCTCGCCCTGCTGGGCACACTGTTGCCAACTGCCGACTCCCGTGGCCGACCAACTCGAAAGAAAGGCAACACCAATGGAATCCGGCGTCGTCAACTTGTTCGAGCACGGAGCGCGACTACTCGCCGACGGGCGACTGCTGACCGAGCAACGCCGCATGCAGGGCGATATGGACGGCTGGACAGTAGCCATGTTCCACGCCGAGACCGATGTGGATGTCCACGGCGACCTGTGGGAGATGCATCCCGCAGGTGACGAACTGGTGAGCGTGCTGACCGGCAGCATCCGCATGTATCTCCGGCCCGAGACCGTCGGCGCGGCAGAGGATCTCGTCCGTTTGACAGCCGGCCGCGCCTACGTCGTACCGCGCGGCCGTTGGCACCGTCTGGAACTGGACGAGCCGAGCGACCTGATGTCGATTGGGCCGCGCCGCGGTACCCAATTGGAGCGCCGCGCGGTGTGACGACTCATAGTGCGTTCGCGGCGGGTGCCGTTGCCTCTTCGGGCCCCGCCGGTCGCGGCATCTCAGGACCCGAACCAGCGCCGCCGACGGTCTGCTGCGAACTCCGCTTTCTCCCTGGCGAATTCGACGGACGGTCCGAGGAACGGAGCCACCGGGGCCGGGCCGGACAGGAAGTCCGCTTCCACCTTTCCGACGAGGCCGCCGCCGAACTCGATGTGGCACGTGCCCTGTCCCAGGTATCTGCCGCCGTGCGGGCTGTCGTGCAGGCGGGCGATGATGTCCGCCGCGACGGTCCGCGCCGCCGTCTCGGCGAACACGCCCGCCCGGGGCACGGGGGCGTCCGCACAGTCGCCCAGCGCGTACACCCCCGGGTACGGGGTCGCAAGGGTGGCCGCGTCGACATGGATCCAGCCGTCCACCCCGCCCTCCGTCAGTCCGGAGGCCTGCACGACATCCGGAACCCGGTGGCGGGGGACCCCGACGAACAGGTCATAGGCGAGGTCGCCCTCGCGCGTCGACGCGGTGTGCGTGGCCGGATCCAGGGCGCGCACCCGCGTTCCGGTCGTGTACTCGATGTCGCGATCCGCGAGTGCGCCGACGATCGCGGTGTTGGAGCTGGGGGACACCGGGATGGGGGAGTCCATCGGGGTGACCAGTCGCATGCGGGTCGCACTGCGCAGGTTGCGTCGCACGAGTTCCTCGTGGAGCAGCAGTGCACCTTCGTACGGTGCCGGTGGGCACTTGAACGGGACGCTGAGGATCGACAGCAGGACAGTGCCGCCGGTGAAGGCGTCGAGGCGTTGGCGTAGCCGGTGGACCCCCTCGAGCGAGTAGTACTCGTGACCGTCCTCGACGAATCCGGGGGTGGCACCGCAGTCGTACTCCGCACCCAGTGCGACGACGAGCGTGTCCGGCGCGTACCCGCCACTGTCGGTGGTGACCTTTCGGTTGGCGGGGTCGATCGCGGTGACCGTTTCGCGGCGGAACTCCACGGCCGGAAGGTTGAGAGTGTCGTACGGAATCCGGACGTCGTCGACAGTGCGGCCCCGGAACAGCACGTCCAACTTGGAGAAACCGAATACGAATCCGTCGGCACGGTCGAGGAGTGTCACCCGGACCTCGTCCGGGACGGACCGGGACAGGCTGGCGGCGAGTTCGAGCCCACCGAATCCCGCACCCAGGATCAGAACGGTGTGCATCGTTCGAGTATGCGCCTGAGGGTGCACGGTGGACAGGGCCTGCCGAAGGCACAATAGCGGTCCCGGGGTACGAATCATGGAGCGGGAAGCGCGGGAACTACAAGCGGACAAGAAATCGTAGTGCGCTCATTTTCGTGGGGCGGTAGCTCTATCCGCAGGGGGTAGGGGGTTGCCGCCGCCGCCTCCGTAGGCCCGGCCGAACAAGACGTCGATTCCGCCGTGGATGCCGTTGCCCGAGCTTTGTATGCCGAAGGTGGAACGGTTCTGGGGTGGCGGTCGGGTGGGTTGTCATGTTGCGGTCGTGAGTTGGGTCGCCAATCGGGCGGCCTCGCGTCTCGAGGCAGCGGCGACGCGCTTTTCGCCTTCGATGCGGGCTCGGATTGCGGCGACCGAGCGGTGGTCGGGGATGCGGGGGCTGGGGAGGTATCGTCGGCCGGTCTGCGCGAGATGCCATGCGAGGAACATGAAAGTTGTTGCGGTGGTGATTATTTCGGTGAGCATGAGGTCCTCTCGTGGCTAGGCGGGGTAGGTGCGGGGGATATCGCGGAGGACGATGCGGATCGCGCGCAGGACCGCCGTGATGGGCTGGAGCCGCTCCGAGTGCGGGTATCTGAACCAGTGGGGCTCGGGTCCGCTGGGCGGGAGCGTGGAGGGGAGGGTGATTTGCCTTCCCGGCGGCAGGAACTCGCATTGCGCGCGGCGGCGGAGATCGGCGGCGCAGCCGGTCATGTCGAGCGGGCTCGGGGCGGCCAGGAGGATCAGGCCGCCGCTGCCGGTGCCCTCGTCCAGGATCGGCGTGACCTTCTTGCTCCAGAACAGCTCATCGTCGATCAGCGCCGCCAGGCCGCTCGGCGCATTGATCGCGCTGACATCGCTGGTGGACAGCGTGATTCGGGTGCCCGATATCCGACAGGGCAGACCGTAGAGCTCCCGGTACAGCCACACCCGCCGTTCGACCGGAGTCTCACCGGTCATGCGTTGCACCGGCATGGTGAATTCCTTCCCGTGTCAGGTACTTTCGGGCGCTCTCCGCGCGCGGGCACGGCGGCTCGCAGTTGGCGTGGATCGCGCTGATGCCTTCGGCTCGCGCCCGGGTGATGGGGTGAATTGAACCGTTCTGGCAGTCGTCGTCGACCCAGGATCTCGTGTGCTCGGGCTCCTTGCTCGGTTGCTGGGTTGCCATGCATCAAGTGCATCGAGGCGACGAGGACTTGGGAAGTGAAAAGCGGGAATCCGGATTTTCTCACTGTTTCACCAGGATTCGACCCTCAGAGCGTGAGATGATTTTCCCGCTCCGGGAATCATCGCCGTCTCGGAGCGGGAAACATGATGACCCGAGAACGGGAAATTCCATGTCCGAAAGCGAAAGCACTCTCACCCGCCGCCAGCTCGGCCGGTACCTGAAGTCGGCCCGCGAGGAGGCGGGGTTCACTTTGGAACAGGCTGGCAGACAGATGGATTGGAGCAAGAGCAAGCTGCAGCGACATGAGGCCGGAGAGGTCGCGAAGATCCGCCGTCCCGATCTGGACCTCCTGATCCGGCTGTACCAGATAGACGATCGCCAGGCCGCGCACCTGAGGGGCCTCGCGGAAACCGCTGCCGGGAAATCATGGTGGCACGAGTTCAGCCGCGTTCTTCCGGAGGACTTCCGCATCTATGTGGATATGGAATCCGCTGCCACGATGCTGACGACCTACCAGCCCGACCTCATCCCCGGACTCCTCCAAACGCGTCCCTACGCACGCGTGCTGGCCTACACCGCTAACCCTGAGGACGGAGAAGCCGCTCTCGCAGGGCGATTGGAGTTGAAGGCGAGGCGGCAGCGCCTCCTCACGCACAACCTCAAGAAGCCTCAGCTGAACATGGTGCTCGGAGAAACTGCGTTGCGCAGAGTGATCGGCGGGCCGAAGATAATGGCAGACCAACTCAAACGTCTCGCCGAGGCAAGTACTTTGCCGAATGTGACCCTCCGCATCCTTCCGTTCTCCGCCGGGATGCCGACCGGTGATCAGACCGGACCATTCGTGATCATCGATTTCGGACCGGATGGACGTGGCCAGCCCATCGCGCCGACCACGATCTACAGCGAGGGCTACTCGAGCGACATGTACTCGGAGAAGCACGATGTCGTCGACCGCTACATCGAGGCGTACAGAGTCCTCCAGCGGGCTGCGCTGGATGAGTCGAGCAGCAGAGATCTGGTGCGCGAGATAGCAAGGGAGTACAACGCGTGAACTACGAACTCAACGGCGCACGTTGGTTCAAGAGCAGCAGAAGCGGCGGCAGTAAGGAGTGCGTCGAGGCCGCGTTTCTGGTCGGGGGCCGGGTCGGTGTCCGTGACTCCAAGAATCCCGGTGGGCCGGCGCATGTCTTCACCGCCGGTCAGTGGGATGCGTTCGTGGGCGCGGTCATGGCGGGGAAGTTCGATCTGTCCCGCGTTTGATCGATCGGAAGCGCGCCGAAATACGCACGGGGCCCGGTCATTTCGACCGGGCCCGTACGTGGTGACCACTTACTTGTGGCGTCCGCAGACCTTGTGGTAGTCGATCACGGCCTGACGGGCGGCCTTGAGGTCCTGCGCCTCCTGCGGGTTGGCCTGCCGCCACGCCTGCCGTTCGGCGCGGCGCTGGTCCTTGGGCAGGCTCTTCACCTTGGCGATCTCGGCGGCCACATCCGGGTGCTGCGCCAGGTAGGCGGCCACCTTGGGGGCGGCGTCCGCGCGGGCCGCGGCGGCGGCCTGCGGGCTGCACTGCGGCGTGTCCGCGGAGGCGGTGCCCGGCACGGCCAGGGCGATGGCGGCCGCTCCGGCGGCGCCGACCAGGGCCGCGGCAAGGGTGCGTTTCATTCTCACTCCAGGTTCGTGGGTTGTGGTCCCCACCGAATCTGCCCGCGAAAGCTGAAGGCGGCCTGAATCGGCCGGCCATCTTCAGGTGATCTTCAGCCACACCCTGGCAACCTCGGTGATCACGGGCGAGCCGGCGGTGCGCTGCGGGGCAGGCGGAGGACGAAGACGGCTCCGGTCGTGCCGGGAGCGGGGTCGGCACAGGTCAGGTCGCCGCCGTGCGCCCGGGCCAGGCCGCGCGCGATGGCCAGGCCCAGACCCGATCCGTCCGGGCGATGGTGGCGGGCATCGTCGAGACGGACCAGGCGGTCGAAGATACGCTCGCGATCCTCGGCCGGAATGCCGGGGCCGCTGTCGGAGACGGCGACGTCGACGGCATCGGCATACGCGCGCAGCTCGACGGTGACGCAGCCGTCGTCCTTCATGGCCTGGCAGGCATTGCTGCACAGGTTGGTCAGAATCTGGGTGATGCGCTCGGGATCGGCGGGCACCGTGGCCGCCTCGCCGGTGAGCCGGAATTCGGTGTGCGGGTGCAGCATTCGCATACGGTCCAGATGCGTGGCGGTCAGCTCGTACAGGTCCACTGGTTCGAGTCGGAGCTGCAGGCCGGCGTCGATGCGGGCCAGGTCCAGCAGGTCGTCGACCAGGCGGCCCGCGCGCTGGGTCTCGCGGACCAGGAGCAGCAGCATGCGCTGGCGGTCCTCGGGATCGGTGTCCGCGGGCTGCTGGAACACCGCCTCGGCCAGCGAGCGCACGCCGGTGATGGGGGTGCGCAGTTCATGGGCGGCGTCGCCGACGAACACCCGGATGCGCTGTTCGGAGGCGCGGGCGCGGGCCTCGGCGGCGGCGGTGTCGCGCAGCGCGCCCTCCAGGGCATCGAGCATCTCGTCGAAAGCGGCTGCGGTGCGGCCCAATTCGGTATCGGTGCGGGATGGTTCGAGGCGGCGGCCGAGGTGGCCGTGCGCGATATCGCGGGCCAGCCGGGTCATGGCGTCCAGGGGCGCGAGCGCACGGCGCACCCCGAGCCAGAGCCCGAGCGCGATCACCGCGATGGCCCCGGTAGTGGCCAGGGCCAGCAGCAGTCCCAGCCGCGACTGCACCCGGGCGATCAGCGGCGTGTCCACCTGCAGGGTGAGCCGGCTGTCGTTGAGCGTCCCGGGCCCGGTGAGTTTGATGAGGCGGGTCTTGGTGGTGCTGTCCTCCGCCAGCCGGTGGTCGAGGCTGCCGAAGGTGCGTCCGTCGGGCAGCACCAGCCGGACCCGCACCGAATGCGTGTCCACCCGGGTGATCAGGTTCTCCGGCGAAACCCCTTCCTGCGCGAGCTGTCTGGCCAGCTGGGCACGGTCGGTGAGCACGGTGTTCTCGCTGCGGGTCACCACCACCCCGAACAGCGCGTGCACGCTCAGCGCGACCAGCACCAGAACGATGCCGGAAACCAGTGCGGCCGTGAGGGTTACGCGGCTGCGCAGCGAGACCGTCCTCACCGCGGCACCCGCAGCGTGTAGCCGAGGCCGCGCACGGTGTGCACCACCCGCTCACCGTGTTCCTCGAGTTTGCGGCGCAGCGCGCTCACGTGCACCTCGACCAGGTTGGGGTCGTAGTCCTCGTATCCCCAGACGGCCGTGAGGATCTGGGTCTTGGTGAGCACCCGGTCCCGCTGCGCGGCCAGGTAGGCCAGCAGTTTGAATTCGGTGGCGGTGAGGGTGAGCTCGTGCCCGGCCCGCCGTGCGCCGCCGGCGTCCACGTCCACCTCGAGGTCGCCGATCACGATGCGGCTCTGGAGTTTTCCCATCCGCCGCAGCAGCGCGTCCACCCGCGCCACCAGTTCGACGAGGTCGAAGGGTTTCACCACGTAGTCGTCGGAGCCGGCGCGCAGTCCGCGCACCCGGTCCTCGACGCCGTCGCGGGCGGTGAGCATGACCACCCCCGCCGCCGAGCGGGCCCGCACCGATTCCAGCAGGGCGAAGCCGTCGCGGCCGGGCAGCATCACATCGAGGACCACGACATCGGGCCGGAACTGGGCCAGGTCCTGTTCCAGCAGGCCGCCGTCCGCACGGGTGAGCACCTCGTGCCCGGCGGCGGACAGTCCGGCTCCTACCGCGGCCCGAATAGCCTCGGCGTCTTCGATGACAAGAATGCGTCCCGGTTGCACCCGGCAATTCTCAGGCCTGCGCCTGTGAATCCGCTGCGAACCGGGACGCCTCCCTGGTTCTAGTGCGGGACAGCCACGGCGGTGATGAATTCCGCCAGCTGCTTGTCGGTGATGTTCTTCGCGAGGTCGGACTCACAGATCATGCCGACCAATTGATTGCCCTTGCGCATGTCGAGCACCGGCATGCGCTTGATCTGGTTCTGCTCCATGACGTCCAGGACGGTACTCATATCCGTGTCGACATCGACCGACCACACGCGGCCCTGGGCCAGGTCACCGGCCCGGACCCGGCTGGGGTCGTGTCCCATGGCGACGCAGTGCACGACGATGTCACGGTCGGTGAGCATGCCGATCAGCGTGTCGCCCTCACAGATGGGGAGCGCGCCGACGTCCATGTTGCGCATCAGCTGAGCGGCGCGATCCAGGGTTTCATCAGCGGGGATGCATTCCGCACTCCGGTGCATGATGTCGCGAGCCTTCACTGCAACCTCCTGTCTCGGGATGGGTGTGCCAGGAGACATCGTGACCCCGATCACACCGGAAGGTCAATGCGCACGTTTCGGAAGCGACCCGTGACCCGGCGCAACCGGCCGGTTCCCGGCACGCTCAGCCACACCACGAACGCCAGCAGACCGTCCAGAATCAGCGCCAGCGCGGCCACCAGGATCGCGCCCACGAGCACCTTGTCGTAGCGGTACAGGCTGATGCCGTCGAAGATGTAGCGGCCCAGCCCGCCCAGGTTCACGTACGCGGCGATGGTCGCGGTCGCCACCACCTGCAGGGTGGCCGCGCGCAGGCCGCTGAGCAGCACCGGCATGGCATTGGGCAGCTCGACCCGCAGCAGCACCCGGGGCTCGCTCATGCCCACGGCCCGCGAGGCGTCGACCACGATCGGGTCCACATTCGCGATGCCCGCGTACGCGCCCGCCAGCAGCGGCGGAATGCCGACGGTGAGCAGCGCCAGCAGCGGCGGGGTCAGGCCCAGACCCATGAGCAGCACCACGAAGGTCAGCACGCCCAGGGTCGGCAGCGCGCGCATGGAGTTGGCGAAGCCGACGATGACGGCCGACCCGCGGCGGGTGTGCCCGATCAGCAGGCCGATCGGCACCGCGATCACGGCCGACAGGCCCACGGCCAGCAGGCTGTACCAGAGGTGTTCGAGAATGCGGCGCCCGATGCCGGCCGGGCCGGACCAGTTCGCGCCGTCGGTGAGGAAGTGCCAGGCATCCAGGAAGAGGTTCATGCTGACTCCATTCGGCATGGGCGGGGCCGCTGCGTGGCTACACGAGCTGCCTCCTCCGCGGCCTGACCGCTCATGCCGCACGCCCTTTCAGCCACGGTGTCGCCACCCGGCCGAGCAGATACAGCAGGCGATCCACGATCAGGGCCAGCACCAGCACCACGATGATGCCCGCGACGATCTCGTCGGGATAGTCGCGCTGATAGCCCTGGGTGAAGAGCTTGCCGAGCCCGCCGACGCCGATCAGCGCGCCGACGGTCACCATCGAGATATTGGTGACGGCCACGACCCGCAGGTTGGCCATGAAAACCGGTAGGGCGAGCGGGAAGTCGACGGTGAGCACCCGCCGCCAGCGCGGGTAGCCGATGGCGTCGGCGGCGTCGAGGGTGTCGGCGGGCACCGAATCCAGGGCGGTGGGGACCGCCGTGATGAGCAGCGCCACCGAGTAGATGGTCAGCGCGATAACCACATTCAGCGGATCGATGACGCCGAGGCCCAGCAGCGGCGGCAGAATGACGAACAGCGCCAGCGACGGAATCGTGTACGCGACACTGGCCACCGTGGTGGTGACCCGCCGCAGCCAGCGCGCCCGATGCGCCAGCGCGCCCGCCGGGATCGCGATCACCAGGCCCAGCAGCAGCGGCAGCAGGGCCAGATACAGATGGGTGCGGGCGTATCCGGCGATCTCGTCGAAATTGTCGATCAGGTACCTCACCGGGGCTCCTCGAAGAAGACCCGATTGCGTTCGGCCTCCTCGGCGGTGCGTTGCCGGTGCAGCTGCTCCAGCACGTCGCGCGCGTAGATCGCGCCCACCGCCGCCCCGGAATCATCCACCGCCACACCGATTTCCGACGGCGAGGAGATGGCGGAGTCGAGCGCCTGGCGCAGATCGCCGTCCTGCGGGAAGAGCGAGCCGCCCGCGGCCATGCTGTCGGTCAGCGCGTGCCCGGCGCGCACGCCCTCCACGCCGGTGGTGTCGATCCAGCCCATGGGCCGCTTGGCCCGGTCGATGACCAGCCGCCATTCGCCCAGCGCCAGCCGGACGCCGGGCACCTCGTCCGGCGTGACCGTCGAGAGTTCGTGCAGCGGAACGGTATCGGCGGTCCGGAAGGACAGCTCCCGGTAGCCGCGGTCGCGGCCCACGAAGCCGGCCACGAAATCGGTGGCGGGCTGGGCGAGTACGGTCCGCGGCACATCGTGCTGCTGGAGGTGGCCGCCGGGGCCGAAGACGGCGATGTGGTCGCCGAGCTTGATGGCCTCGTCGATGTCATGGGTGACGAAGACGATGGTCTTGTGCAGTTCGGCCTGCAGCCGCAGCATCTCGTTCTGGAGTTCGGTGCGCACCACCGGGTCGACGGCGCTGAAGGGTTCGTCCATCAGCAGAATCGGCGGGTCCGCGGCCAGCGCCCGGGCCACGCCCACACGCTGCTGCTGGCCACCCGACAGCTGCGCCGGATAGCGTTGTGCCAGGCCGCGATCCAGGCCGACCCGGTCCATCACCTCGAGCGCCGCCCGGCGGGCCGCGCGCCGGGACTGCCCGCGCAGCACCGGCACGGTGGCCACATTGTCGACCACGGTGCGGTGCGGCAGCAGGCCCGCGTTCTGGATCACGTAGCCGATGCCGAGCCGCAGCTCGACCGGATTGCTGCGCGAGATGTCCTGCCCGCCAACGGCGATGGTGCCCGTGGTGGGGCCGATCATGCGGTTGATCATGCGCATGGAGGTGGTCTTGCCGCAGCCGGACGGCCCGACGAACACGGTGAACGACCCGGATTCGATGCGCAGGTCGAGGTCGTGGACGGCGGTGGTGCCGTCCGGATACGTCTTGCTGACGCCGGTGAATTCGATGTCGGACAACGTGTTCGGCCCTCCCTAGGCGATCGGCTTGTCCAGCCCCTGCGCGGCCACCCACTGCTTGGCGGCGGCGGCCGGTTCGGTCTTGCTGCTGCCGGAGACGGCGGTATTGAGCGAGATGAGTTCGGCGGTGGTCAGTTTCGCCGAGACCGCGTCGAGCACCTTCGTCAGCTTGTCGCTCTTCTTGGCGGTGTTGTAGAGCGGCGCCACGTTCTGCGGCGGGAAGTTGTGCTTCGGGTCGGTCAGCACCACCAGGTTGTTGGCGGCGATGGCGGGGGAGGTGGTGAAGATGTCGGCCGCGGTGACCTGGCCCTCGGTCAGGGCCTTCACGGTGGCGGGGCCGCCGCCGTCGGCGATCGGCACGAAGTTCGCGGCCGCGATGTCCAGGCCGTAGTTCTTCTTCAGGCCGGGCAGGCCGCCGGGGCGCTCGGAGAACTCCGCGGGCGCCGCCAGTTTCACCTCGGCCGAGTGCGCGGCCAGGTCGGCGATGCTCGTCAGGTTCCACTTGTCGGCGGTGGCCTTGGTGACCACGACGGCGTCGGAGTCCTCACCGGGCGCGGGGGCGCCGATGGCGAGCTGATCGCCGAGGGCCTTCGCCAGTGCCGCGTTCACCTCGTCCGGGGTGGTGGCGGTGCTCGACTTGTCCAGGTACTGCAGCAGATTGCCGGTGTAGTCCGGGATGAGAGTGATGGCGCACTGCTTCAGCGCGGGGACGTAGGCTTCGCGGCTGCCGATATTGAGCTTGGTGTCGATGCCGAAACCATTGGTACGCAAGGCTTCCGCGTAGACATCGGCCACCGTCTCGGATTCCGGGAAATTGGCCGAGCCGACCGTCACCTTGTTGGCGTCGCTGCCGCAGTCGCCGCCACCGCCGAGCGGATTGGACTTGGAGCCGCCACAGGCGGACAGCGCCATGGCCGCGGCCAGCGCCACCGACGCGGCCAGAATTCGGAGTACGGTCCGGGCGGTGCGCCTGCCGTCGGCGCGGGTGGTGATGAGCGAGTGCACTGTCGTCCTTCCGAGCGGGGTGCCTGCGCGGGCGGGGCGGATTCCACCCCTGAAACAGACTCAACTGTCCATATTGCCCGGCTGTTCCTGCGAACGTCGCCTACCTGTGGTCGGTTTCGGGCATTTGGCGGATACGGTCGAGCCATCCTGCCGGGTCGTTTCCAGCGGCGGAACCTCTCGGCTCGAGCTGCGCGGAACTCCGCCGTGCGCTCATGCGCGGGTCGGTTTCGCACGGGGGAGGGGTGGGGCGGCAGACTGTTGCGCGTGTCCGGCACAGACTCCTCCGCACCGCGCGCCCTCGGCCGTCGCGCCCGCTCGCTCCGCCTCGCGCGGCGGCCCCGCCTCGGGTCGGCGCTGCTGGTCGTCGCGGTCGCCGCGGCCGCGGTGGCCTGCGGCAGCTCGGGCACCGGACCGGTATTGACGGTGGGAGCGGGGAATTCGGCGGAATCGATGATGATCGCCGAGATCTACGCGGGCGCGCTGGCCCGCACCGGACTGCGCACCCGGGTCGAGGATCGGATCGGACAGCGCACCGATCTGCTCGCGGCCCTCGACGCCGACCGGATCGCGCTGTTCGGCGATATCAGCGGAGATCTGCTGACCGCCCTGGACTCCACCGCGACCGCCACCAAACCGGACGAGGTGAATGCTGCTCTGTCCAAGGCGCTTCCGGAGGGCGTCGTCGACTCCGATGCCGCCGACGGCACCGACCTGCGCCCCACCGTGGTCGCCGCCGCCCGCCCCGACGGCCTGCCGTCCTCGCTGCGGGACCTGGGCGGGCGCTGCGCCGAACTCACCATCGGCATCGACACCGGCGCGCCGCTGGACGCCCTGCGCGCCCCGCTCGACCCGCAACGCGACGTCCTGGACCCGCTGCGCACCGTCTACCACTGCGCGATCACCCACCCGGTCACCTTCGACACCGACACCGACCTGCGAAAAGCCCTCTCCGACGGGGAAATCCAGCTGGCCGTCCTGCCCGGCCCGCCCGCCTTGCTCCCCGATGGCGGCGCCGACCTCGCCCCACTCGCCGACCCCGACTACGCCTTCCGCGCCGCCATGGTCCTCCCGGTCATCCGCAAATCCGCCCTGACCGACCAGCAAGTCCGCAAACTCAACTACGTCGCCGGCGAACTCACCACCACCGACCTGGCCGATATGATCCACCAGGTCCGCGACCAGGGCGCGGTCCCCGCCGCCGTCGCCCGGGTCTGGCTCGACGCGCACGCGCTGTGACCCCCGTCCGGTCGTGAATCCGTAACACCTCGGCGTCCGCTGCGTCGCAACCGGTTTCGCTCGCCTACCGTGGATGGATCGGGGCAGCTTCCACGGCGGTACGGAACCGGATACGACTGTGAACCCACCAGGCGGCGGGCATCTGGGCGATTGGCCCTGGCCTACGGGGACTTTCATGGAACGGCTGTGTGCGCGCAGCCGCCAGGACCTGCTCCAGCTCGGCGTGCAGACCTACTGCCCGCCGGGCACCGTGCTCATGCGCCAGGGTGAACCCGGCACCACGGTGTACCTGCTGCGCTCGCGGGATCGCACGCTGTCGGCGTGCGTGAAGATCACCGCGGCCGACGGCAAGCTCTTCGCGATCCGGGTCAGCGGCGACGTGATCGGCGAACTGGGTGCGCTGGTACCGGATTCGCCACGGTCCAATACCGCGACAGTGTGCACCGCCACCATCGCGCACCGCATTCCGGGATCGGTGTTCATGGCGTTCCTGGAATCTCATCCGGACGGTTCGCTGGTGCTGTGCCGCTCGCTGGCGGATCGGCTGGCCTGGTCCGATCAGCGCCGCCTGGACTTCGGCGGCTGCCACGTGCACATCCGGCTCGCCCGCCTGCTGGTCGAATTCGTCGAATCCTGTGGGCGGCCCGCGGAAGCGGGGTGGGAGATCACCGTGCGACTGTCCTACGAGGAGCTCGGCAATCTCGTCGGCGCGGGTGTGGACGCGGTGGGGCTGGCCATGCGCGAGATGCGGGAGGCCGACCTGGTGCGCCTGAACAACCGGCACGTCCACGTCCGGGACCTCGAAAAACTGCGTCGATTCGCGGAATTGGATGAGTGATTTCCGAAATCCTGCTGAGAGACCTGATTTTTCAGGCGTTCGTACACCCGCACCGTGTCACCCTCGAGGAGTCTCCCCATCATGGATCTGGGGCAAAACTCTCGGGAGGTGTGACCGATGTCGGCACCCGAAATACCGTCCGGATGTGCAGCGGTCGACGAGCTCTATCGCGCACTGACCCTTGTCCACAGCTCAGTGGCGGCCGCGCTCATCGTCGCTGCCGTGACGGGGCGGTGGCCGGACCGGGACGAGCCGGCCACCGTGTTCGCGGTCTGAGTTCGTCAGTTCCCGCGTCACTGTCGCAGGGCCGCAGCGAGATCCGCGTTGAGGGCCAGGGCCGGGAGGGAGGCGACGAGCATGTCGACCAGGGACTCCCGGGTGATGGGTTCCTCGCGGAGCCAGGTCAGGGTGGTTTCCTCGACGAAGGCGATCCAGCCGCGAACGGCCAGGCCCAGACGGGGTCGGTCGGGGTCCTCGGCGGGGATGGGGGCCTCGGCGATGATGCGGTCCACCAGGGCCATGCGGGTGGCGTCGACCAGGGCGACCAGTTCGGGGCTGGCGCTGGCCGGGCCGCGGAGCAGGGCCAGGTAGGACGTGCGGTTCTCGGTGACGTAGTCGATGTAGCGCTCGACCGAGTCACGGAGCATGTCGAACAGCGCCAGCGCCGGGTCGGGCGAGGTGCGTTCCAGCAGTTCGGCATTGGCGTGCTGGATGATCGCCAGGTGGAAATCCTGCTTGGTGGGGAAGTAGTGGAACAGTAGGCCGCGCGAGATGCCGGCCTGCTCGGCGATCTCGCCGATGGAGATGTCGTCCAGGGCACGCTCACCCAGCATGCGGGCGCCGAGTGTGATCAACTGCTCGCGACGTTCGGCGGGGCTCAGGCGCACGCGTTTGCCCCGGCTGTCCGGTCTGCTGCTCACGGCGCGCTCCTTGGTCATCGGTCCAACGTCAGGCCATCTTGTCATGTCCCAGGTCTTACTGAACGTGAGTCAATACTGTTGACTCCCGCTCAATAAGACCCTACGCTCGGATACATGAGTCGCAAGGTTACAGACAAAGCTGTCGGCAACCGGCCGGTCCGGCACTCCCGCGTGATCATCGTCGGCAGCGGGTTCTCGGGCCTGGGCCTGGCCATCCGGCTGAGCCAGCAGGGGCGCACCGACTACCTCGTGCTGGAGCGTGGCAGCGATGTCGGCGGCACCTGGCGCGACAACACCTACCCGGGCGCGGCCTGCGACGTGCCCTCCCAGCTGTACTCCTACTCGTTCGCGCTCAACCCGGACTGGTCCCGCTCGTTCTCCAAGCAGCCGGAGATCCAGCGCTACATCCAGGGCGTCGCCGACAAGTACGGCGTGCGCGACCGGCACATCTTCGACTGCGAGATGACCGGCGCCCGGTGGAACGCCGAAGACGCCCGCTGGGAGCTCCAGACCAGCCAGGGCCCCTTCACCGCCGACATCCTGGTCTCCGCCGTCGGCGCGCTCTGCGAGCCCAACCTGCCGGACATCAAGGGCATCAACGACTTCCAGGGCGAGATCTTCCACTCCGCCCGCTGGAACCACGACTCCGACCTGACCGGCAAGCGCGTCGCCGTCATCGGCACCGGCGCCTCCGCCATCCAGATCGTCCCCAGCATCGCCCGCCAGGTCGCGCACCTGGACGTCTACCAGCGCACCGCGCCCTGGCTGCTGCCCCGCGTGGACCGCGAGTACCTGGCCCCGGAGAAGTTCGCGCTCAAGCACATTCCCGCGCTGCGCAGCCTCTACCGCGCCGGGATCTACGCCGCCCGCGAGACCCAGGTGGTCGGGCTGGCCAAGTTCCCGCCCGCCATGCTCGGCCTCGAGGCCGTCGCCCGCGCCAAGCTGTTCGCCGAGGTGCGCGATCCGGAGCTGCGCCGCAAGGTCACCCCGAACTTCCGCATCGGCTGCAAGCGCATGCTGATCTCCAACGAGTACTACCCGGCGCTGAGCCGCGACAATGTCGACGTGGTGACCGACGGGATCAAGGAGATCCGTCCGGGCTCCATCGTCACCAAGGACGGCGCCGAGCGCGAGGTCGACGCCATCGTCGTGGCCACCGGCTTCCACGTCACCGACTCGCCGGTCTACGACACCGTCACCGGCCGCGACGGCCGCACGCTCTCCGAGGTCTTCGACGCCATCGGCCAGCAGGGCTACAAGGGCTCGGCCATCAACAACTACCCCAACATGTTCTTCATGCTGGGCCCGAACGTGGGCCTGGGGCACACCTCGATGGTGTTCATGCTGGAGTCGCAGATCAACTACATCTCCGACGCCATCGCGCAGTTCGACAAGCTGCGCCTGCGTACCGTCGAGGTCCGCAAGGACGCGCAGGACGAATACAACGCCGGCCTGCAGCGCAAACTGGAAGGTGCGGTGTGGAGCACCGGCGGCTGCGCCTCCTGGTATCTCGACAAGCACGGCAACAACACCACACTGTGGCCGGATTTCACCTTCCGGTTCCGCACTCTGCTCGAGCACTTCGATGTCTCGGCGTACGACACGACCACCGAGCCTGTCGCACAGGCCGACTAGTCACCCAACCCAGACAACCGAAGGCGATAACCGTGAGCAATGACGCTTACTTCAAGGACAAGGTCTGCGTGATCACCGGTGCGGGTTCCGGCATCGGCCGCGCCCTGGCGGAGAACCTGGCCCGGCGTGGCGCGCACCTGGCGCTGTCCGACATCGATGCCGAGGGCCTCGCCGAAACCGTGCGACGCTGCGAGAAATACGGCGTCGAGATCAAATCCGACCGGCTCAATGTGGCCGAGCGAGAGGCCGTGCTGCTCTACGCCGACGAGGTGAAGAAGCACTTCGGCAAGGTCAACCAGATCTACAACAATGCCGGTATCGCCCACCACGGCGATGTGCTCGACACCGCCTTCAAGGACATCGAACGCATCATGGACGTCGACTTCTGGGGCGTCGTCAACGGCACCAAGGCGTTCCTGCCGTTCCTCATCGAATCCGGCGACGGCCACGTGGTGAACGTGTCCAGCCTCTTCGGCCTGATCGCGGTCCCCGGCCAGAGTGCCTACAACTCGGCCAAATTCGCGGTCCGCGGCTTCACCGAGGCGCTGCGCCAGGAAATGCTCATCAATGGCACCCCGGTCAAGGTGACCTGCGTGCACCCCGGCGGCATCAAGACCGCCGTCGCCCGCAATGCCACCGTCGCCGAGGGCCTCAACCAGAAGAACGTGGCCGCCCTCTTCGACAGCAAGCTGGCCCTGCACACCCCCGAGATGGCCGCGCAGACCATTACCGAGGCCGTCCGCAAGGGCCACGGCCGGGTGCTCATCGGCTGGGAGGCCAAGGCGCTCGACCTGTTCGTGCGCACCACCGCCTCGTACTACCAGCGCATCTCCGCCGTGGTGCAGAAGCGCTTCCTGCCGTAAGCCAGAGACGAATAAAGGACGCTCGGTCATGCCCGATGTGACACTGCCGTTGCCCATCGTCCGCGCCGCGTTGAGTCCGCTCTTCCGGATCGTGCTCAACCGCCGGCTGCCCTTCGGTGTCCAACGGGCGCTGATGGATTGGGGCTCGGTGGCGCAGCGCGCGCCGCGGGGCACCCACGTGGAGCACGTCGAACTCGGTGGCCGCCCGGCCGAACGCGTGACGGTCGGGCCGGTCTCCGACAACGCCACCGTGCTGTACCTGCACGGCGGCGGTTACACCGTCTGCTCGCCGGCCACGCATCGGTCGCTGGCGGCCTATCTGGCGCGGGAAACCGGTTGCGCCGTCCAGGTTCTGGACTACCGGCTGGCTCCCGAGCATCCGTTCCCGGCGGCGCTCGATGATGCCGAGGCGGCCTTCCTGGACCTGGTGGCCGCCGGCTACCGGCCGGAACGCATTGCGGTGGCCGGTGATTCGGCCGGCGGCGGGCTCTCGCTGGCGCTGGCGCTGCGGCTGCGCGACCGGCACCGGCTGGTTCCGGCCGCACTCGGCCTGATCGCGCCCTGGGCCGACCCGAACGAGCTACCGGTCCGGGACCGCGATCTGGTCATCAACAAGCCGTGGTCGCGGGCCTGTGCCGCCGCCTATCTGGGTGCGGGCGACTGCACCGACTCCGGGTACGCGCCGCTGCTCGCCGACCTGTCCGGGCTGCCGCCCACCTATGTCCAGGCCGACGTGGACGAACTGCTGCACGCCCAGTGCACGCGGCTGGTCGCGCAGCTGCGGGCGGCCGGGGTGCCGGCCGAGTTCACCGAGACCCGCGGACTGTGGCACGTCGCCCAGTTGCAGGCGAGTCTCGTGGCCCCCGCCGCGGCCGTGACCGCCGAGCTCGGGCAGTTCCTCCGGCATGCCCTTCGACCAGCGCAGAGCCGGTCAATAGGATAGGGAAAAGACATAACGCGGGACCGTCCGATAACCGGTTCGGGCGGTCCGCCGGGAGTTACCCCTGAGCGTGGCGTAGATTACCCGCCAGTAAACCCACTGTGGAAGGGCAGCGATGCGAGAGTTCGAAGTCCCGGCTACCTACACCATTCCGGAGAACGCCAACATGTCGGACGGCGCGTTCCGGCATGCGGAGAAGACCCCCAACCTGGTCGTCTTCAACACCCCGGACGGCAAGGGCGGCTGGAACGACGTCACGGCGGCGACGTTCGCGAAGACCGTCACCGAGGTGGCCAAGGGCCTGGTGGCCTCCGGCGTCGAGCTCGGTGACCGCGTCGCCATCATGGCCCAGACCAGCTACGAGTGGGTCGTGCTCGACTTCGCCATCTGGGCGGCCGGCGGCTGCACCGTCGCCATCTACGACTCCTCCTCCGCCGAGCAGGCGCGCTGGATCCTCGAGGACTCGGCCACCAAGCTCACCGTGGTCCAGAACGACAAACACCGTGCCACCATCGCGGAAATCGAAGGCGGACTGGGCAATCTGAAGGAAGTCCTGCAGATCGACAAGGGCGCCATCGCCGACCTCGTCGCCCGCGGCGCCGACCTCGACGACGCCGTCGTGCACGACCGCCGCGCCCAGGTGAAAGCCGCCTCCCCGGCGACCCTCATCTACACCTCCGGCACCACCGGCCGGCCCAAGGGCGTCATGCTCTCGCACGCCAACCTGTACGCCGAGTCGGCCGCCGACCGCTCCGCCATGAGCGAGTTCCTGCTGCCCGGCCGCAAGTCGCTGCTGTTCCTGCCGCTGGCCCACGTCTTCGCCCGCGCGGTCGCGCTGGCCGCCTTCGACGCCGGTGTCACCGTGGCCCACACCGCCGACTGGTCCACCCTGGTCGAGCAGTTCGGGCAGTACAAGCCGAACTTCATCCTCTCGGTGCCGCGCGTCTTCGAGAAGGTGTTCAACGGCGCCAAGCAGAAGGCGCACGACGGCGGCAAGGGCAAGATCTTCGACTACGCCACCGAGATCGCCATCCAGTACAGCCGGTCGCTGGAGAACGGCGGCCCGAACATCGTGCTCAAGCTGCAGCACATGGTGTTGGACAAGCTGGTCTTCGCCAAGCTGCGCGAGGCCATGGGCGGTCAGTGCGAGTCCGCCGTCTCCGGCGGCGGCCCGCTGGGCGCGCGCCTGGGCCACTACTTCCGCGGCGCCGGCGTCACCATCTACGAGGGCTACGGTCTCACCGAGTCCACCGCCGCCGTCAGCGTGAACACCCCCAAGTTCATCAAGGTCGGTTCGGTCGGCCGCCCGCTGCCCGGCCACGGCGCCAAGGTCGCCGAGGACGGCGAGCTGCTCATCCGCGGCCCGGTCGTGTTCGGCGGCTACTGGAACAACCCCGAGGCCAGCGCCGACGCCTTCGACGCCGACGGCTGGTTCAAGACCGGCGACCTCGGCGCCATCGACGAGCAGGGCTTCGTCTCGATCACCGGCCGCAAGAAGGAAATCCTGGTGACCGCCGGCGGCAAGAACGTCTCCCCGGCCATGCTCGAGGACTCGCTGCGCCAGAACGCACTGATCAGCCAGGTCATGGTGGTCGGCGACGGCCAGCCCTTCATCGGCGCGCTCGTCACCCTCGACCCGGAAGCCCTGCCGGCGTGGAAGGCGCGCAACGGGATTCCCGCCGACACCCCGATCGAGCACGTCATCGAGAACCCGGCCCTGGTCGGCGAGATCAATGACGCGGTCGCGGCCACCAACAAGCTGGTGTCGCACGCCGAGGCGATCAAGAAGGTCCGCATCCTGCCGGTCGACTGGACCCAGGAGGGCGGCGAGCTCACTCCGAAGCTGTCGCTCAAGCGTGCCGTCGTCATGAAGCAGTACGCGGCCGACGTGGACGCGATCTACAACTCCTGATCGGCTCCGGAGACATCCGGAAAGGCAAGGGGCCCGCGGATTTCCGCGGGCCCCTTCGCGTTCCCGGGCAACGGCCCCGGGTGCACCGGTGAATAGCGAATCCTCGTGATGTGGCGGCCCGGTGTTTACCGGAAGCATTGATGCCATGAGCGACAACGGGATCGGCCACACCGCCTCGTGATCCCGGCTCGCGGGTCCGGCCTCCTGCTGCCGGTCCCGGGTCGCTTCGGCATATCCTCGAAACTAGTTGCTTGGAAACTAGTGTTGTAGATACTATTGCTCCATCGAAGGGAGCCCCCAATGTCCACCGCCACCGCCCTCACACCGCCCGTCACGGCCGTATCCACACCAATCGCCGCACCCGCCCGCCGGTGGCTGGGGCTGTCTGCGATCATCGGCGCGACGCTGATGAACATGCTCGACACCAATGTCGTGAACGTCGCGCTGCCGATGATCCGGCGCGATCTGGGCGGCAGCTACGCCACGATGCAGTGGATCGCCGCGGCCTACACGCTGGTGCTGGCGGTCGGGCTGCTCACCGGTGGACGGCTCGGCGACCTGTTCGGGCGCCGGCGGATGTTCCTCTGCGGCACAGTCGGATTCGTGCTCGCCTCGGTGGCCTGCTCGCTGGCTGCGTCGCCGGAGGCGCTGATCGGTGGGCGGGTCGCGCAGGCCGCGGCGGCCGCGGTGATGGTGCCGCAGTGCCTGGGGATGATCCGGGATCTGTTCCCGGACATCGCTGATCAGCCCAGGGCATGGGCGGCGTTCGGCACCACCCTCGGCGTCGCCAGCATTCTCGGGCCGATCGTCGCCGGGCTGTTCATCAAGGTGGATCTGCTCGGCACCGGCTGGCGGTCGATCTTCTGGATCAATGTGCCGCTCGGGCTCTTCGCCCTGATCGCGGGTATCGCGGCGCTGCCCCGGCGCGGCGGGGACCGCACCGGTGGCCTCGATCTGCTCGGTGTCGTCCTGGCCGGTTCGGGTGTCGGGCTGCTGATCTATCCGCTCATGCAGGGTCGTGAGCACGGCTGGCCGGTCTGGAGCCTGATCATGTCGGTGATCGGTGTCGCGGTGCTCGGGATCTTCGTTGCGCAGCAGCGGTTCCGCACCGCCGCCGGCCGCACCCCGCTGGTACGGCTGAGCGTGTTCGGGCGCCGGTCCTACAGTGCCGGAGTGCTTTTCGAGACCGTGTTCTTCATCGGCATCATCGGCTTCTCGCTCGGCCTGGGCCTGATGCTGCAGCTCGGCTTCGGCTACAGCCCGATCGGCGCGAGCATCGCCATGGCGGCCTGGGCCCTCGGCTCCTTCTTCGGTTCCGCCATCGGCGCGGAGGCGCCGAAGCTGGGACGCAAGGTGCTGCACCTGGGCGTCGGCATCATGACCGCCGGACTGGCCGGCCTGTACGCGGTGCTGCACCTGGTCGGCACCGGCCTGAACGCCTGGGAGCTGGCGGGTCCGCTGCTGGTGGTCGGATTCGGTATGGGCATGGTGTTCGTCCCGATGTTCAGCATCATCATCGGCGAGATCGAAGACGACGAGGTCGGCTCGGCCTCGGGCCTGCTGGAATCGGTGCAGCAGCTGGCCGGCGCGCTCGGCGTCGCGGTGCTGGGCACCGTGTTCTTCAACCGCTTCACCCACTTCGGCGGCACCCCGCGCGGCAATGCGCTGATCGGCATGGAGCACGTCACGCTCGTCGGCATCGGGCTCGGCGTCACGGCCTTCTGCCTGGCCTTCCTGCTCCCGCACGCGCCCCGCGAGGCCCACTGATCCACGCCGCCACCATCATTCGACAGGCCCCGCCCGCGCGGGGCCTGTCGTCGTGGCGGGGCGAGGTTCCTCGCCTCACCGTGCGGGCGTGGGTAGGCGGTCGAGGAAATCGGCGATGAGCCCGGCGATTTCGGAGACATGGGTCTCCAGGGCGAAGTGCCCCGTATCGAACAGGTGGAGTTCGGCATCGGGGAGGTCGGCCAGGTAGGCGTGCGCGCCCGGGGCGGGGAAGAAGGGGTCGTTCGCGCCCCACGTGATGAGGGTGGGGGGAGTGTAGGTGCGCAGCCAGGACTGCCATTCGGGGTAGCGGGCCACATTCGACTTGTAGTCGAAGGCCAGGGCCACCTGGGCTTCCTTGCGGCCGGGGAGATCGAGGTAGTGCTGGTCCAGGGTCCAGGCAGCGGGGTCCAGCAGGGCCGGGTCGGGGACTCCGGTCTCGTATTGGCCGCGGGTGCCTTCGAGGGTGAGCAGGCCGCGGATGACCTCCTCGTCGCCCTCATGGTCAGGGCGCAGGGCCACGAAACCCTGTGCGGCCTCGGACAAACCGGCTTCGTAGGCATTGCCGTTCTGGACGATGAGACCGGTGATCCACTCCGGATGCCGGGTGGCCAGGCGCAGGCCGATGGGCGCCCCGAAGTCGAAGATGTACATGGCGAAGCTGGTCAGGCCCAGCCGCTGGACGAAACCCTCGGTGATGTCGGCCAGGTGGTCGAAGCTGTAGTCGAAATCCGCGGGGGCGATGGTGTTTCCGAAGCCGGGATAGTCGGGAGCGATCAGGCGGTAGCGGTCGCCCAGGGCGTCGATGAGGCGGCGGAACTGGTGGGACGCGGTGGGAAAACCATGCAGGAGCAACAGGACCGGGGCGTCCGCGCGGGCGGGCGCCGACTCCCGGTAGAAGACCTCGACGCCATCGACCTCGACGCGGCCGTGCCGGACGGTGGAGAGCGGGTGCAGGACCTGGGTGGGTGCGTTCATGGCTTCACATGCTTTCTGGCGGCGATGTTGCATTAGTTCTACGCTGGTTCCGGCTAATGTGTCAACGGCTCGAGGTAGCATTAGCGGCGTGGCTGATCTCGAACCGTTGATCGGTGAACCCCTCGCACTGGACCTGGTGAACACCCGGCCCACCGGTGCCGACCTGCTGGAAACCCCTGAGCAGCTGGCGGATTGGCTGCGCCTGGAGGCCGATCGCCTACCCGAGCCGCCGCCCCCGCGCCTCACCGGGGCCGACCTGGCCGCCGTCCACGCGGTGCGCGACCACACCGCCGCAGCGCTGGACGCGATGCTGCACGGCCGCCGCCCGCCGGCCGCCGCACTGCGCGGCCTCGCCGAGGCGCAATCGGCCGCGCCCGCCATTCGCCGCCTGGACTGGAACGGCGATGCCGTCACCGAAACCGTGGCGCGTCTCGGCGATCCGGGCGCCCGGCTGGCCGCGCACCTGGCCGATGCCGCCGCGACCCTGCTCACCGATCCGGCCATCGATCGCCTGCGGCAGTGCGGTGCGGAGGACTGCGTCATGCTCTTCCTGCCCGCGCATCCGCGCCGCCAGTGGTGCTCGCCCGAGCGGTGCGGCAATCGCGTCCGGGTCGCCCGCTACTACCAGCGCCACCGGGCCACCGACTGATCCACCGAATTCCCTGCCGGTTCACCCGGACTTCCTGGGCGGGAGCCGATGGTCGCCAATGCCCAGCTGTCGCTGAGCGAGACCAACATCCTCATGGTCTCCGACTGCCCGCCCGGCAGCGAGATCGACAACGCCAAGCCGGGTTTCACCGTGCAGGTCGAGGTCGAGTCGGCCGCCGAGGCCGAGTGGCTGTTCAACGAGCTCGCGCCGGGTGGATCCGTGTCCATGCCGCTGGGCCAGGTGCAGTGGGCCGAGGCGTTCGCCATGGTCACCGACAAGTTCTCGGTGCCGTGGATGATCAACTACACCGGTCGCGCGCGGAGGTGATTCACTCCGGCGCGCCGGGCCGGTCCTTCGCGAAGCGGTCGGCCGCGAGTTCGCGAAAACGCCTGGCGGCCAGCGGCAGATAGGCGTCCGTGCGCCAAACGAGGTGCAGGGTGCGGCGGCAGTAGACGTCGTCGAGATGCAGCCAGGCCACCGCCGGGCCGGAGTAATCGCGCGCCATGGCCGGGAGCAGGCCGATGCCGAAGCCGGTGGCGATCAGGCCTCGGATCGCGGACGGCTCGTCGCCTTCGCAGACGATCGTGGGGCGCAGCCCGGCGCGGGCGAAGACGCGATCCAGCACGGTGCGTTGCCAGTAGTCGGGTGAGGTCGTGATGAAGGGTTCGGTTGCCAGCTCGGCGACCGTGACCCGATCCCGGTCGGCGAGCCGGTGGCTGGGCGAAACGGCCAGCAGCACTTCCTCGTTCAGCAATTCCTGCCCGGCCAGGCCGGGTGCGTCCGGCGTCAGCGACACCACCCCGAGATCGAGGTCGCCGGCCGCCAGCCGGGCCGACACCTGCGCGGCGGTGCCCGAGAACAGCTGAACGCGCACACCGGGATGCGCCTGCAGGAAGTCCGCGATCACATTCTGGACAACGCGCAGATTCTCCGCCCCGATCGTGATCGCACCCCGCTCCAGCCCGGCCAGATCGTCGAGCTCCCGGCGGGCACCGTCGAGTTCGTCCAGGGCGCGATCCACCCGCGCGAGGAAGGCCGCGCCGAAGCGGTTCAGCCGCAGCCGCCGTCCCTGCCGGTCGAAAAGCGGTACGCCCAGCTCGTTTTCGAGCCGGGTGATGGTCCGGCTCAGCGAGGGCTGGGCCACCCGGAGTTCCTCCGCCACCCGGGTGATGTTCTCGGTGCGGGCCACCATCCGGAAATAGCGCAGCTGCAGCAGATCCACGCTTATAACTCTAGAGGCATTGGTGTATAGCACTTTTGGTCGTGGAAGCTATGACCGGGCGGTCCTACCGTTCGACTATGACCGCACTGCACGTTCCCGCCCGTCCCGAAGCTCCCACGGCCGCAGCCAATCCCTGGATCACGCTGGTGGCCGTCACCGGCGGTCAGTTCCTGGCCGTCCTGTCCACCACCGTCATGAGCGTGGCGCTGCCGACCATCGGCCGTGACCTGCACGCGGACGCCACCGCCACCGAGTGGATCGTCAATGCCTACGTCCTGGTCTATGCCAGCCTGCTGATGCTCAGCGGCGGACTCGGCGACCGGTTCGGCCGTAAGGGCGTCTTCCTCCTGGGCATGCTGACCTTCGCACTCGGCGCGCTGATCGCGGGCCTGGCACCGAACGTCCCGATGCTGTTGGCGGGCCGCGTGATTCAGGGCATCGGCCCCGCCCTGCTGGTGCCTACCAGCCTCGCCGTCGTCCGCGCCGCCTTCCCGGACGAACGCGAGCGCGCGGTCGCGATCGGGGCCTGGTCGACCTCGTCCGGCCTGGCGCTGGCGGTGGGGCCGATTCTGGGCGGTGTCGTCGTGACGGGATTGGGCTGGCGCTGGGTGCTCCTGCTGAACGTGCCGCTGGTCGCCGTGTTCGCGACGGTCGCCGCGCTGGTCGTGCCGCGCCTGCCCCGCACACCGGCCACCGGCCGGTTCGACTGGCAGGGCGCGCTCCTGATCACGACGGCCATCGCCGCGTTCTCGTTCGGATTGATCGAGGGCCGCGGTCAAGGCTGGGCCTCCGCGCCGATCCTGGCCGCGTTCGGGCTGGCCGCCGTCGCCACGGTGGTGTTCGTGCGCTGGGAGCGGCGGCACGCCGATCCGCTGGTGGATCTCACCCTCTTCGGCCACCGCGGCTTCGCCGCCGCGAACCTGGCCGGGGCGGTGGCGTTCTTCGCGTTCGTCGGGCTGATCGTGTACCTGAGTGCGTATTTTCAGCAGGTACAGGGACATTCGGCCGTCCGGGCCGGGCTCGATGTGTGCGCCATCGGGGTCGCGTTCGCGCTGGCGACGCCATTGTCCGGACGACTGGTCGGCCGTTTCGGCCCCCGGATTCCCATGGTGACCGGACTGACCCTCGGCGGTCTGGCCGTCGCGGGCCTGCTGACCGTGCAGCGCGACACCGGCATCGGCTCGATCTGGTGGATGCTGGCGGTGGGCGGCTTCGGCATCGGGCTGTGCTTGACCCCGATGACCGCCACCGTACTGGCCGCCGTGCATCCGCACCGCGCGGGCATGGCCTCCTCGGTGCACAATGCGCTGCGGCAGCTGGGCCAGGTGCTCGGGGTCGCGGTGCTGGGCGCGCTGGCCTATTCGGGACCGGCCCTGAGCGTGACCGGCCTGCACCACGCCTTCGCGGTGGCGGGCGGCAGTCTGCTGGTCATGGCCGTGATCGCCGCCGTGGCGCTGCGGACCCCGGGCGTCACGCTTCCGTAATCCTTCGAGCCGTTCCACGAGCCGACCCGCGCAGTAGGGTCGGTTTCGTGGTGGATCGCGGATTACGGACGGCCGGCGGAATTGTCGCCGGTGGCGTCACCCTGGGGGTGGCGGAGCTGGTGTCCGTGCTGGTCAGCCCCGACAGCACGCCCTTGCAGGCGGTCGGAGCGTGGATCGTCGACCATACGCCGGACGGGTTCCGGGAGTGGATCATCGGCCTGGTCGGCACCAATGACAAAGTGCTGCTGTTCGTGTGCATGGGTGTGGTCGCGGTGGTGCTGGCCGCGGTCGCCGGGATCGTGGAGCGGGAGCGGCGGCCGCTCGGGTCGATCCTGTTCGCGATCTTCGGGCTGCTGTCCACCATCGCCGCGCTCGGTCGCCCCACTGCGACCTGGACCTGGGCCTTCCCTTCGATTCTCGGCATGGTCGCCGGAATCCTGGCGCTGCGCAGCCTGATCGGCCGGGTCACCCGGTTCGGCGAATTCGCCGCGGCCGCCGCGGACACGGAAACAGCCGAGCCGCAGCGGCTTTCGCCTGCCGAGCTGGCGGTGGAGCGGCGGCTGGTGGTGCGCGGGATCGTGATCACGGGCGTGGCCGCGGCGGTCGGCGGTATCGCGGGACGAATCATCGGGCTGCGGTCGCGGGATGTGTCGGCCGAGCGCGCGGACGTGCAGCTGCCCACGCCCACCGGCGCGGAGCCGTCCATCGAGCCCGGCGCGGACCTGCAGATTCCGGGCCTGACGCCGTATCTCACCTCGAACGCCGACTTCTATCGCATCGACACCGCACTCACCGTGCCGCAGGTCAGCAAGGACGACTGGTCACTGCGCATCCACGGCATGGTCGATCGCGAGATCCGTTTGAGCTACGCCGATCTCGCCGCCAAGACCCCCATCGAACGGCTGGTCACGCTGGCCTGCGTGTCCAATCCGGTCGGCGGCGAACTGATCGGCAATGCCCGCTGGCTCGGCTATCGGCTCGACGAGTTGATCGCCGCCGCCGGACCGCACCCCGACGCCGACATGGTGCTCTCGCACAGCATCGACGGCTTCACCGCGGGCAGCCCGCTCGCCGTGCTGATGGACGGCCGCGACGCCATGCTGGCCGTCGGCATGAACGGCGAACCGCTGCCCACCGCGCACGGCTATCCCGCGCGGCTGGTGGTGCCCGGGCTGTACGGCTACGTGTCGGCCACCAAATGGGTGACCGAGCTGGAGATCACCAGATTCGATCGCGCCGAGGCGTTCTGGACCAAGCGCGGCTGGTCGGCCAAGGGCCCGATCAAGACCGAATGCCGGATCGACACCCCCCGCGGGCGCGGCACCATCGCCCCGGGCAAGGTCACCATCGCGGGCGTGGCGTGGGCGCAGCATCGCGGCATTCGCGGCGTGGAAGTCCGCATCGATCAAGGGGATTGGCGGCCCGCCCGGCTGGCGGTGGCCCCGTCCATCGACACCTGGGTGCAGTGGGCCTACGACTGGGACGCGACCGGCAGCACCGGCGTGCACACGGTATGGGCGCGCGCGACCGACGGCACCGGGGAGACCCAGACCGAGAGGGAACAGTATGTCGTGCCGGACGGCGCGACCGGATATCCCTCGCTCACCGTGCGAATCGGCTGAGGGCACAGCGGAATCCAGCGAGCCTGCCGCTCCGGCCGCACGGACCGCGCTGCCCGCCGGGAAAGCCCCGGCGGGCAGCGCTTTTCGAATGTCAGCGGATCAGTGCACCCCGATATCGGCCTTCGCCATATCGTCGCGCTCATCGCCCGCCGCCTTGCCGTGCCTGATGAACAGCGCCGAGGCGGCGACGCCGATCAACAGGATCAGGGCGGGCAGGTAGATGGACTGGCTCAGCGCGGTGCTGAGCTTCTCCAGGATGGGACCTCGGACCTCGGCCGGCAGGCTGCTCAGGCTCTTGCCGCCGCCGCCCTCGCCGATCGGGCCGCTGGGCAGGCCCTGCGCCGAGATGCGAGCCGAGAGCAGTGCGCTGATCGTGGCCGAACCGAGCACCGAACCGATCTGACGGGTGGTGTTGTACACGCCCGCGCCCGCACCGGCCTGCTGCACCGGCAGGTTGTGGGTGGCGGTGGTGGCCAGCGGCGCCCAGATGCAGGCATTGGCGATACCGGAGATGCCGCCGACGATCATGAACAGCGGGATCGAGCCGTCCGGCTTCATCAGGAGGCCGAAGCCGAACAGGGTCGCCGCGAAGAGCGCGAAACCGATGGTCGGAATGACGCGCGGCGCGACCTTGTCCGAGATTTTGCCGATGATCGGCGCGAATATACCGGTCAGAATCGCCATGGGCGCGAACACCAGTGCCGAGCGCGTCGGCGTCATGTCGTGTACCTGCTGCAGATAGAAGTAGGCGGGCACGAACACGCTGGTCACCGCCGCGCCCATGGCCGCGATGGCCAGGTTGGACAGCGCGAAGTTGCGGTCCTTGAACAGGCTCAGCGGCACCAGCGGCTCACCGGTATTGCGAGCCTGGTTGACGATGAACAGCGCCAGCACCGCCGCGCCGGCGATGATCATGGCCCAGATCCAGGCGTCCCAGTGGTGGCTGTTGCCCTCCTGGATGCCGAACACCAGCAGGAACATGCCGACGCCCGAGAGCACCACGCCGACCAGGTCGAACTTGTGCTCGTTGGTGGGCAGCGACGGCACCAGCCAGCAGGCCAGGGCGAAGGCGATGATGCCGATCGGCACGTTCACGTAGAAGATCCACTGCCAGCCCTGCCAGTCCACCAGCACGCCGCCCAGGATCGGGCCGACCAGGGTGGCCAGACCGGCCACGCCGCCCCACAGACCCATGGCCGCGCCGCGCTTGTCCGGCGGGAAGGTGCGGGTGATGACCGCCATGGTCTGCGGCGTCATCAGCGCCGCGCCCAGGCCCTGCACGGCGCGGGCCGCGATCAGCATGTTGATGCTCGTCGACTCGGCACACCACAGCGAGGCCAGAGTAAACACGGCCAGGCCGCCGAGATAGATGTTCTTGGGGCCGAAGCGATCTCCGAGCCGGCCGGTGACCAGCAGCGGCACCGCGTAGGCCAGCAGGTAGGCGGAGGTGACCCAGATGACCTGGGAGACATCGGCCTGCAGGTCCTTCATGATCGCCGGATTGGCCACCGCGACGATGGTCATGTCCAGCAGGATCATGAAGAACCCGACGACCAGCGCGTATAGCGCCAGCCACGGATTGCGTTGAGTGGACACGGATTCGGATTCCTATCTCAGGGTGTGGTTCGTGATGTCGATGCGTTCGCCGGACTCGTCGAAGGTCTCCCATTCGATGTCGCCGCTCTCGATCTCGGCGATGAATCCACGCAGCCATTCGACCTCGGCGGTGTTCTGTGCGCGTATGTAGTCCACGCGGGCCCAGTACCGCCGCGGAATATCGGAGGCGGCGGCCAGGTCGTGGATCGTGTCGAGCTCGGCGAGCCGGGCGTCGATCGAGGCGACGCGTTCGCGGAGGGCATCGATGACCTCGTCCAGGGGTAAGTTGTGCGCTTCGGCCAATCCGGTCACGAAGACCGGGTACTCCCGGGCCGGCTCGCGCAGCAGGTCCCGGATCCGGGTGCGCAGCGCCTCGCGCCCGGCGGTGCGGATGCGGTAGGTGGTTCGTTCCGGCCGGTTGCCGGCCCGATCCGTGCTCTCGGCGGCCAGTAGTTCCTGGTCGGCCAGCCGGGCCACGGTGTGGTAGAGCGAGCCCGGTTTGATCTTCACGAACTCGTCCTCATGTCGGCTCAAGAGCAGTTGATACATCTCGTACGGGTGCATCGGACGTTCCTCCAGCAGCGCGAGGACCAGCATCGCCAAGGGCGTGAGTGCCGGTGTCGACTGCTTCCGGGTCACCAGGACCTCCCATTCCCGGTGACGCTATCGCGGGTCACCGACATCCTCCGTGCCAAATATTCCACGTGGAATATACGACGCGGAACATGCTGAGGGCAACCCCGCCTCCGTCACCCGCCCCTCCCTGTGACGACCATCACGACTGTGGCGAAATGCCTTGTCGCAGGCCATTTCCCGACAGGCCACAAGTAATTCCGGCCGGTAGCATCAACTTTCGTTACGGAAGTAGCAGAAAGAGGTACACGCAATGTCCGATCAGGAATCGACCCAGGACGCAGCCGCCCAGGGCATCGCCGCCATGATGGCGGTCTGGGACCTCGAAGGCGCCAACGATTCCGCCAAGGGTGAAGCGGACGCGCAGGACAAGTAAGCGCTCTGGCAACGGAAAAGCAGCGAGCCCCGGCGCTGAAAGCGCCGGGGCTCCTGTCTATTCATACGTAACAACTGATTTCGGGAGGCGAGGGTAACTCCCCGGGCCCCCCGAAATCGGTTCGGCACATGACCGCCGGCACGCATGCACGGCGGTCAACGGCTCCTAGCCGGGCGCTAAAGTCCCGGGGAGGCGGTAAAAGCCTCGTCGATGATCTCCTGCTGCTCCACCGCGTGCACCTTGGACGAACCCGAGGACGGGGCCGACATGGCGCGACGCGAGATGCGGCGCAGCTTGCCGAAGCGGGCGGGCAGGATTTCCGGCAGGTTCAGGCCGAAGAACGGCCACGCGCCCTGGTTGGCCGGCTCCTCCTGGACCCACGCCAGATCAACGGCGTTGGGGTACTGCTCCAGCGCCTCGTTCAGGCGGAACTTCGGAATCGGGTACAGCTGCTCGACGCGCACGATGGCCACGTCGTCGCGGTTGTGCTTCTTCTTCTCGGCCACCAGCTCGTAGTAGATCTTGCCGGAGGTGAGCAGCACGCGCTTGACCTTGGTGCGGTCGCCGTCGCCCGACTCGTAGGTGGGCTCCTCGAGCACGGTGCGGAACTTGTTGTCCGTGAAGTCCTCGACCTCGGAGATCACGGCCTTGTTGCGCAGCATGGACTTCGGGGTGAAGACCACCAGCGGGCGGCGGATGCCGTCCAGGGCGTGGCGGCGCAGCAGATGGAAGTAGTTCGACGGGGTGGACGGGACGGCCACCGTCATCGAACCCTCGGCACACAGCTGCAGGAAGCGCTCGATACGGCCCGAGGTGTGGTCCGGGCCCTGGCCCTCGTGACCGTGCGGCAGCAGCAGCACGACCTCCGAGAGCTGACCCCACTTGGCCTCACCGGAGGAGATGAACTCGTCGATGATGGACTGCGCGCCGTTGACGAAGTCACCGAACTGCGCCTCCCACAGGACGAGTGCGTCCGGGTTGCCCAGCGAGTAGCCGTACTCGAAACCGACAGCGGCGTACTCGGACAGCGCCGAGTCGTGCACCGCGAACCAGCCCGGGTTCTTCGACCCGATGTTGTGCAGCGGGGTGTACTCGTCGCCGTTCTTGCGGTCGATGATCACCGAGTGCCGCTGCGAGAAGGTGCCGCGGCGGGAGTCCTGACCGGTCAGGCGGACGGCCTTGCCCTCGTCGATGAGCGTGCCGAAGGCCAGCAGCTCGGCCATGGCCCAGTCGACCTTGCCCTCGTAGGCCATCTCGCGGCGCTTCTCCAGCACCGGCTTGACGCGCGGGTGCACGCTGAAGCCCTCGGGCACGTTCACGAACGCGTCGCCGATGCGCTGCAGCACCGTCTTGTCCACGGAGGTCACCAGGTTCGGCGGCAGCTGCTGCTCGTCCTCGACCGACTCCGACGGCTCCGGCGGGAACTTCTCCAGCTCGCGCACCTCGTTGAAGATCCGCTCCAGCTGACCCTGGTAGTCACGCAGGGCGTCTTCGGCTTCCTTCATGGAGATGTCGCCACGGCCGATCAGGCTCTCGGTGTACGCCTTGCGGACCGAGCGCTTGGTGTCGATCACGTCGTACATGCCCGGCTGGGTCATCGACGGGTCGTCGCCCTCGTTGTGGCCGCGGCGGCGGTAGCAGATCATGTCGATGACCACGTCGCGGTTGAACTTCTGCCGGTAGTCGACGGCCAGGTTGGCCACCCACACACAGGCTTCCGGGTCGTCGCCGTTCACGTGGAAGATCGGGGCGCCGATGAACTTCGCGATGTCGGTGGAGTATTCGGTGGAGCGCGAGTACTCCGGCGCGGTGGTGAAACCGATCTGGTTGTTCACCACGATGTGCACGGTGCCACCGGTGCGGTAGCCGCGCAGACCCGACAGGTTCAGGGTCTCGGCCACCACGCCCTGGCCGGCGAAGGCCGCGTCACCGTGCAGCATGAGCGGCACGACCGAGAACGACCGCGCCTCTTCACCCTTGGTGACGATGTCTTCCTTGGTGAGCAGGTCCTGCTTGGCGCGGACCAGACCCTCCAGCACCGGGTCGACGGCCTCGAGGTGCGAGGGGTTGGCGGTCAGCGAGACCTCGATCTCGTTGTCGCCGAACATCTGCAGGTAGGTGCCACGCGCGCCGAGGTGGTACTTCACGTCGCCGGAGCCGTGGGTGGCGGCCGGGTTCATGTTGCCCTCGAACTCGGTGAAGATCTTCGAGTAGGGCTTGCCGACGATATTGGCCAGCACGTTCAGGCGGCCGCGGTGCGGCATACCGATGATGACCTCGTCGAGGGCGTACTCGGCGCACTGGTCGATGACGGCGTCCATCATCGGGATGACCGACTCGGCGCCTTCCAGCGAGAAGCGCTTCTGGCCCACGTACTTGGTCTGCAGGAAGGTCTCGAACGCCTCGGCCGCATTGAGCCGGGACATGATGTACTTCTGCTCGGCCACAGTGGGTTTCGCGTGCTTCTGCTCCACGCGTTCCTGAATCCACTTGAGCTGCTCGGGATCCAGGATGTGGGTGTACTCCACACCCACGTGGCGGGCGTAGGCGTCGCGCAGGATGGACAGCACGTCGCGCAGCTTCATGCGCTCCTGGCCGTGGAAGCCCGCGACATTGAATTCGCGGTCCAGGTCCCACAGGGTCAGGCCGTGCTGGGTGACATCCAGATCAGGGTGCGAGCGGAACTTGTCCTTCACCAGCCGCAGCGGGTCGGTGTCGGCCATCAGGTGGCCGCGGCTGCGGTAGGCGTTGATCATCTCCTGCACGCGGGTCGACTTGTCGATGCCGCGTTCCTGAATGTCCTTGCGCCAGCGCACCGGCTCGTAGGGGACACCCATGCCGTGGAAGATCTCGTCGTAGAACTCGTCCGAGATCAGCAGGTTGTGCACGGTCCGCAGGAAGTCGCCGGACTCCGCGCCCTGGATGATGCGGTGGTCGTAGGTCGAGGTCAGGGTCATCAGCTTGCCGATACCCATCTCGGCCAGCTGCTGGTCGCCCATGCCCTGGAACTCGGCCGGGTACTCCATGGCGCCCGCGCCGATGATCGCGCCCTGGCCCAGCATCAGACGCGGCACCGAGTGGTTGGTGCCGATGGTGCCGGGGTTGGTCAGCGAGATGGTGACACCGGCGAAGTCGTCGTTGGTCAGCTTGCCGTCGCGGGCGCGGCGCACGACGTCCTCGTACGCGCTGTGGAACTGCGCGAAGGTCATGCCCTCGGTGTTCTTGATGGCCGCGACCGCCAGCGCACGGCTGCCGTCCTTGCCCGGAAGGTCGATGGCCAGACCGAGATTGGTGTGCGCGGGGGTGACCGCGTTCGGCTTCCCGTCGACCTCGGCGAAGTGCCGGTTCATGTTCGGGAAGGCCTTGATGGCCTGCACGATGGCGTAACCCAGCAGGTGGGTGAAGGAGATCTTGCCACCGCGGGTACGGGCCAGGTGGTTGTTGATGACCAGGCGGTTGTCGATCATCAGCTTGGCCGGGATGGCACGCACCGAGGTCGCGGTGGGGATGGCCAGCGACGCCGACATGTTCTTGACGACGGCCGCGGCGGGACCGCGCAGCACCTTGGTCTCGTCCTCGGCGGTGGGCTTGGGGCCGCCCGAGGTCGGGGCCGCGTTGGAGCTGGGGGCGGGAGTGGTCTGGGGGGTGCGCACCTGGGCGGGGGCCGGAGCCGGGGCGGGGGCGGCCGGGGCGGGGGTGGCGACGGGGGTGGAATTCACGGCGGGGGCGCTCTGGGCGGGTCCGGGGGCAGTAGGCACTGCGGCGGGTGCCGGAGCGACGGCGGCGGCCGCCTGGCTGTTGTTACCAATCTCGGCAGTGTTCTCCGGCGTGTAGTCCGCCAGGAACTCGTGCCAGCTCTCATCGACGGACGAGGGGTCTTGCTTGTACTTCTGGTACATCTCGTCGACAAGCCACTGGTTCTGTCCGAACTGGTCTGTTGAGCTGCTCACAGCAGGTGTTCGCCTCATTTCGTTCTTCGCGCTGCGACGTTTGTGACGTGCCCGGCACGGGTAATCGGCGGATGCGCGCCGATGCGCCCCCACTGAGGATATGCCCACCCCTGTTCGCCGTCGGGCATGGCTACCACCGAGCGGACACATTCTCTGATGACGACTCGTCCTCGCCCGAGAATATTCCTTCCGTCGCCTGCGCCGCAGCCCACAAGCGCGAGTACGGGCCGGTTGCCGCGAGGAGCTCGTCGTGGGTGCCGATTTCGCTGATCCGGCCGTTCTGCACGACGGCGATCCGATCGGCCTGCGCGGCGGTCGCCAGCCGGTGCGCGACGATGACCGAGGTGCGGCCGCGCGTCACCGATTCGTTCGCGACCAGCACCGATGCCTCGGCGGCCGGATCCAGCACGGCCGTGGCCTCGTCGAGCAGCAGCAGATCGGGGCGGACCAGTTCGGCGCGGGCCAGGGCGATGAGCTGCCGCTGACCGGCGGAGAGCCCGCGTCCGCGTTCGCCGACCGGCTGCCGCATGCCCTGGGGCAGGGCGGCGATGGTGTCCAGCGCCCCGACCGCGGCCGCGGCCGCCTCGATTTCCCCGGGACTCGCAAAAGGTTTGCCAAATGCAATGTTGCTGGCGATGTCGCCGGTGAACAGGTGAGCTTCCTGAGGGACCACACCGAGCCGCGAGCGGAACTCGGCGAGCCGATAGTCGCGAATATCCACGCCGTCCACGCGAATTGCGCCGGTGCCGTCCGGATCATGGGCGCTGTCATGCATATCCGCTATAGAGAACGGCGTAACACTGCCGGAAAGTTCGTGATTCCCGTCACCCGGTGTCCGGGGCATGTCATAGAGCCGGGCGAGCAGCTTCACAATGGTCGACTTGCCCGCGCCGGTCTCGCCGACCAGCGCCAGGCTGCCGCCCGCCGGGATGGTCAGGCTGACGCCCTCGAGCGCGGGCCGCACCGCGCCCGGGTACTGGAAGCGGACATTGTCGAAGACGACCTCCCCGCGCAGCCGCCCGTCGATGGGCGCCGCGTCCGCGGGATCCGGCGCGATGGAGGACCGGGTCCGCAGCAGTTCCCCGATGCGCCGCAACCCGACTCGCGCCTGCTGATACCCGTCGAACAGCTGCGACAGCTGCATGATCGGCCCGAACAGCAGCTGCAGATAGAGCACGAACGCCACCAGCGTGCCCGGAGTGGTGGACCCGTGCGCGACCGCCCTCGCCCCGGTGAAGACCACCGACGCCAGGGCCAGATCCGCCCACATGCCGACGAAGGCGAAGAAGGTGGCGATGGCCCGCTGGGCCCGCATCCGGCTGACCCGGAAATTGTCGGAGTACCCGGCGAACCGGCGTGCGGAGATGGCCTCGTGCCGATTGGCCTGCACCACCCGCAGACCCGCGACATTCTCGGCGAAGTCGGCGTTCACCGTCGCCGAATGTTCGCGCGCGGCACTGTAGGCGGAATCGGAGACCTTGCGGAACCACCAGGTGGCCAGGAGCAGCGGCGGCAGCGTCACGAACACGACCAGCGCCAGCTGGAAGTCGATCACCAGCAGTGCCACCGCGATGCCGACCACCGTCAGCAGCGCGACGAGCGCGTCCGGCAGACCGGTCTGCATGAAGGTGGACAGGGCGTCGATGTCGGTCGTCATCCGGGTCATGATGCGGCCGGACAGTTCTCGCTCGTAGAAGTCGAGCCCGAGTCGCTGCAGGTGGGCATAGCTGCGGACCCGCAGCCCGAAGAGCACGCGCTCCCCGGCCCGGTTGCTCCACAGCAGTGAGGTCGAGGCGACCAGCCAGCCGAGCGCGACCAGCACGGCCCCGATCACGGTGGCCTGCACCAGCGCCCAGCCGTCGTGCTCGCCGACGCCCGAGTCCACCGCGTACCGCACCACGGACGGGAAGCCCACGCCCACCACCGCGTTCAGCGCGAGGAGCACTATGGTGCCGGCGACCAGCCACTTCACCAGCCGCAGCGCATGACTCAGTCGGAAGCCCGGGTCGGGCCGGCGCAGCTCGGCGGCGTCCAGCCCCGGCCGCTCGGTGGCCGGCGGCAGCTTCCCCAGCACCCGCCGCACTTCCGCCGGTGTGTCCCGATCGACCGAGTGTCGGCTTCCGGCGGCCGTTTCCGCGGTCACGTCCCGTGCGTCCGAGGTCACCGATACCTGCTCGTCGCCGGATTCCGGTGCGGGCAGCCGGATCACGCGGTCGGCGTGGGCGAGGGTGGATTCGCGGTGGGCCAGGATGAGGGTGGTGCGTCCGGAATCGGCGGGGAGGGAGGCGAAGATGGCGGCCTCGGTGACGGCGTCCACCGCGGAGGTGGCGTCGTCGAGGACCAGGATGCGCGGGTCGGCGAGCAGGGCGCGGGCCAGCGCGATGCGCTGGCGCTGACCACCGGAGAGGGTCGGGCCGCGTTCGCCGACCACGGTCTCGTAGCCGTCGGGCAGGGCGTTGATGAAGTCGTCGGCCGCGGCCTGTTTGGCGGCGGCCTGGATCTCCGCCTCGGTGGATTCGGGCCGGCCCAGGGCGATATTGGCGGCGATGGTGTCCGAGAGCAGGAAGGCCTCGTCGAAGACCACGCCGACCGCCGAGCGCAGGTCGGCGGCGCGCAGGTCGGCGATGTCGGCGCGGGAGTCCTTGCCGTACAGGGTGATCCGGCCGGAGCCGGGGGAGTAGAAGCGGGGCAGCAGCAGGCTCAGGGTGGATTTGCCCGAGCCCGCCGGGCCGATGACGGCCACCGTCTCGCCTGGTGCGATGTTCAGCGTGAAGTCGCGCAGCACGGGCCGGCCGGGCTCGAAACCGAAGGTGAGATCGTCGATTTCGATGCCGAGCGGTCCTTCGGGAATCTCCACCGGGCGCTCCGGATCGATGCGTTCGGGCGCGCCGTCGATGACCTGGTTCACTCGTTCGGCCGCCGCGCGCGTCAGCTGCGCCATGACCACCACATACGACACGATCCGGGTGGAGTTGGTCATCGTCGACACGTAGGCGACGAAGGCCAGGAAGGTGCCGAGCCCGATGCTGCCGTGGAAGGCGAGCAGCCCGCCCGCCGCGATCACCGCGACCAGACCGGCCTGCGGAATCGATCCCAGGGTGGGGCTGAAGCGGGCGTCGATATGGGCGGCGCGCATGCGTTCGGCGTACAGCGTGCGGCCGTGCTGCTCGAGCACGTCGACCATGCGGGCTTCCTGCCCGAAGCCCTTCACCACGCGCACGCCGGTGACGGTCTCCTCGACGTGCTGGGCCAGGTCGGCGGCGCGCTGCTGCGCGGACCAGGTGGCCGCGTACAGCCGCGGCCGCACCCGGTAGACCACCAGCGCCAGCACCGGCACCACCAGCAGCGCGGCCAGGGCCAGCGGCGGCGAGAGCCACAGCATGACGCCCGCGGCCAGCACGAATTGCAGTGCCGCCACCGCGGACCAGGGACCCATGGCCAGCAGGCCCTGCACCAGGGTCAGGTCGCTGATCGAGCGCGAGATGACCTGCCCGGTGCGCAGCCCGTCCTGTCCGGGCCCGTCCAGCCGTTGCAGCGCGGACAGCAGATCCACGCGCAGTTCGTGCTGGACGTCGAGGGCGAGCCGCCCGGCGAGCATGCGCCGCCCGTACGAGGCGAGGAAGCGGCCGACCGCGAGCACGCCCAGCGCCACGGCCATGGCCGCGATGATGCCGGTGTTCCCGGCGGTCGCGCCGTCGAGGGCGCGCTTGGCCAGCAGCGGCCCGGTCACCTCCACGATCGCGCCGAGCGCGATGGCCAGCCCCAGCCCGGACAGCATCCACGGGTGCCCGGCGCACCGTTCCCACAACCTGCGCAGCCAGCCGCGCACCCTATTCACATCCTTCGAAGTCATCGCGGAGAACAACTGTCTCCCCACCCCCACTTTGTTCCCGTCGTCGTGCCGCCCTGTCCAGTGTGCCGGGACGGTGGCTTGTGCGGCGCGGCCCGCCGTGGTCGGCTGGATGGTCACGGTCCTTCGAAACGGAGTCGCCCCCATGCCGATTCAGCGTCTCAATCACGCCGTCCTGTTCGTCTCCGACCTGGAGCGCTCGGTCGCCTTCTACAGCGAGGTACTGGGCTTTCGTCGGCTGCCCGGCGGCTTCCCGGGCGGGGCGTTCCTGCAGGCGGCCGGGTCGGCCAACGACCACGACCTGGGCCTGTTCCAGTCGCCGGACCCGTCGGTCCCGCACCGTACCGGCCGGGTCGGCCTCTATCACCTGGCCTGGGAGGTGGACACGCTGAGCGAACTGCAGCGGGTGCGCGACGCCCTGGTCGCGGCGGGCGCGCTCACCGGGGCTTCCGACCACGCCTCCACCAAGGCTCTCTACGCCGCCGACCCCGACGGCATCGAATTCGAGGTCTGCTGGCTGGTTCCCGACTCCGCGGTGGAAGCGGAGCTGGCCGCCATGACCGCGCCGAGCCTTCCGCTGGACCTGCCGGGCCTCATCGCGAAGTACGGCGCGGACACTCCCGGCGGCCCGCGCGCCGATCACGAGGTGTGGCGGCGGTTGTTCTCCGGCCGCGCCTGATCAGAGGTCGCGGCGGGTGAGCATCCACCAGGCGGCCGCACCCGCCGCGGCGCTCCACAGCACCAGCAGCGCCATGGCGGCCGGGGTCGGCGCGATGAGCGCGCTCTTGGCATAACGGCCGCCGCTGATCGCCCCGACCGTCGAGGACACCGGCAGGATGGCCGCCAGCCCGCCGAATCCGATGGCGCGCGCGGTGATCCAGATCAGCGGCTCCAGCACGGCCCAGCCCAGCACGGCGGCCAGCGCCCGGGTGGGCGAGCGCAGCACGACACCGATCGCGGTGCCGATCACCGCCCAGCACACCGCCGCCAGCGCCACCCCGATCAGCACGCCGAAGAAACCGCCGTCCAGGGGCACCCGGGAGCCACCGGCCAGCCGCATGGCGGCCCCGCCCAGCACCTCCATCAGCAGCACGGTGCCGAGCGAGAACGCCCCCGCCACCGCGAGTTTCGCGCCGAGCAGCAGGGTGCGGTCGGGAGTGTACAGCGAGCTCATCGCCAGCGACCCGGACTGGAAATCGGTGCCGGCGCCCAGCGCCCCGAAGGTGGCTGCCGCCGCGACCGTGAGCACCAGCACCCAGGTGGTCAGCAGCGCCGCCCAGCCGGATCCGGAGCTGAAGCCCTGCGCATGCTGGTCGCCGGGCTGGAATCCGGTGCCCAGCGCCACGAACGCGATCACGCCCGCCACGATGACCCCGCCGCCGATCAGCCAGTTCGACCGCACCGAAGTCACCTTCCGCACTTCGGAATTCGCGGCCCGGGCCACCACCGGCGGCACAGTGAGGATCATCGAATGTCCTTTCGCGGGAGATCGTCGATCCGGCGACGGACCGTACTCCCATGGCGGATAGCGGTGTGGCGCAACGACTTCACCGGTAGGTCCGGTAGGCGGCCGGGCCCGGGTACGCGGGGGACGGGGGCCCGCTGTGGGTGAGGGTGGCCAGGACCTGGTCGGGATGAATGTGTTCGGGGGTGATCTCGGTGAGCTGGACACGGGCCGTGGAGGCGGCCGATTCCAGTTGCGAGAGAGAGGCTTCCGCGATGGCGAGGCGGCCGTCGGGCCGCATGACCGCGTCGGTGAAACCCTGCGCGGCCAGGGTGGTGGCCAGCGCGATCGGGCTGGAGGCCTTCACCAGCAGCCGGTCCGGGTGGCTGCGGCGCAGCCGGGCCGGGCTGCCCTGGTAGACGATGCGGCCGCGGTCCAGCACCAGGAGCTCGTCGGCGATGGGCAGCACCGTGCTGAGCATGCGGGAGGTGAGCAGCACGGTGCCGCCGCGGCGGGCGTGGCCGCGCAGATAGTCGTTGAGCCAGGCGGTCTCCCCGATATCGAGCCCGGCGGCCGGATCGTCGAGCACCAGCAGCGGCGGATCGCCGAGCAGCGCGACGGCCAGCGCCAGCCGGGTCCGCATGCCCTCCGGCAGGCCGCCGATGCGCTGGTCGGCGGCCTCGGTGAGCCGCACCAGCGCCAGTAGTTCCTCCGCCCGGGCATCGGAAACGCCTGCGGCGGAGGCGTAGACGCGCAGCTGGGCGAACACCCGGCGGGCCGGGTGCAGGCCGCGCGGATTCAGCATGGCGCCCACCACCTGCCGTCCGGCCCGCACGCCGGAGCCGGGTCCGCCCACGCTCGCGGTGCCGGAGGTGGGGGTGAGCAGTCCGAGCAGCATGCGCAGCACCGTGGACTTGCCCGCGCCGTGCGGGCCCACCAGGGCGGCCACCTTGCCGGCGGGCACCACGAAGCTCACGTCCTCGACCGCGGTGACGCTCTCGAAGGTCTTGGTCAGGCCCCCGGCGGCGAAGGCGAGCGGTCGCGCGCTCACGGCTGCCGGGTCCGGGTCGGCGCCTCCACCGCGGGCAGCGGATCGGCGTCGATGACCAGGGGCTGGGGCCAGGTCAGCGGCGGCGCGCCGAACGCCCTGCGGGCATTGTCGACCACCCCGCGCCCGATCGCCCGGTTGCCGAATCCGCCGATGGCCGCGCCGATTCCGGCCGGAATCACTTTGCCGACCATGAGCGCGCCGCGTTTGGCGATGAACTGGATCATGAACCGTTTGAGCAGCGAATCGTTCATGGCGCTCAGGCCCGGGATCTTGCCCGCCAGCAGCCCGCCCCAGTTCGCGGCCGAGTGCCCGACGCTCTTCTGCACGATCTCCATGCCGCTCTCGCCGAGCACCACGGCCAGCACCAGGGCGCGGCGGCGCTCCTTGTCCTCGGGCGCCACTCCGTGCACGGCCGCCACCGCCAGGGTGAACACCGCGGACGCCTCCAGGAAGAAGGCGGTCTCCGCGCTCATGGCCGCCAGCGACGCCACCGTCCCGACGCCCGGCACCGCCGCGGTCGCGCCGACCGCCGTGCCGGAGGTGGTCACGGTATTGAGGTAGAGCTTCTCGATGCGGGCGATGATCTGCCCGGGCGTCTCACCCGGATGCGCATCCCGCAGCTTGCCCACGTATTTCGTGACAGCCGGGGCCTGTACCTGGGACCCGTTGTCGAGCAACGAGACGACCGCTTTTTCGAGCCCGGTCTTGAACATCGACGACAACCCCTTCTTCGTGCGGTCCTCCAGACCGAACTCTATGGCACCTCGACAACGATTCGCGAGATAGACCGGTTCCGGACGGGAGGGTCCCACGCCGGAGACCATCGGCCTAGGGTGGACGGCGTGGCAGGCGTGTCCGAAGGCGCGTCGGGAGTGCCCGACCCGCGATTACGCGCATACGTCCTCGGGTACGAGGGCTATCTGCTGCACGGCTTCGCGCCGGGTACGCATGTCGGGATGCCCGCATCGGCGCTGATCGTGATCATCACCATCGACGAGCCCATCCACGTGCCGGTGTCCTCGCATCCGGAGCAGGCGGGCGGTCACTGGGACATGCTGGCCAGCGGGCTCACGGTGCGGCCGGCGGTGATCGCGCACAACGGGTTCCAGCACGGGGTGCAGCTGAACCTCACGCCGCTGGGCTGCCGGGCGCTGTTCGGGATGCCCGCGGCGGCGCTCGGGTCGTGGATCGTGGATCTGACCGACGTGCTCGGGCCGCGCGCGACGGAGTTGCGGGAGCGGCTGTCGTCGGTGCGCTCATGGCCGCGGCGCTTCGCCGTCATCGATGAGATCCTGCTGCGCCAGATGGATCCGGTGCGCTGGGATGCCGAGCTGACCCACGCCTGGACGCTGCTGTCGGGCCCCGACCCGGCGGTGCGGGTGGCCGCCGTGGCCGACGAGATCGGCTGGAGCCGAAGACATCTCGGCAGCCGCTTCAGCGCCGAATTCGGCATCACCCCCAAGGACGCCGCCCGGGTGGCGCGCTTCGAACGCTCGCACCGCCTGCTGCGGGAGCCGATCCTGCCCGCGCTCGCCGAGGTGGCGGCCACCGCCGGGTACTACGACCAGGCGCACATGGCCCGCGAATGGCGGGAACTCGCGGGCATGCCGCCGTCGGTGTGGCGAGAACGCGAGGAGTTCCCATTCGTCCAAGACCAGCAGGCCGCCGAGATCGGAGGCTAGTCCCATGAGCGAAACGACAACCCCCATCGCGACCGGCACCGTCGTCTGGCCGACCCTGGTCTACCGCGATGCCCCGGCCGCCATCGCATTCCTGGAGCGGGCCTTCGGCTTCGAGACCACCGCCCGCTACGACGAGGGCGACACCGTCGCGCACGCCGAACTCGCCTGGCCGGGCGGCGGCGCCATCATGCTCGGCGGCGTCCGCGAGGGCATGGCGCTGGACTGCCAGCCGCCCGGGGTCGGCTCGGTGTACATCGCCGTCGACGACGCGGACGCCCTGTACGCCCGGGCGCAGGCCGCGGGCGCCACCATCACCCGCGAGCTGCGCGATGAAACCGATTACGAGTCAAGGGGTTTCACCTGTCGCGACCCCGAAGGCGTCTACTGGAGCTTCGGCACCTACCGGGGCGCGGCCGGCGAGTAACCGCGTCAGGCCGGGGCGTGTCCCGTGGGCACGCGCTCGGCCTCGACCGGCGGAGGCGGCGGGGTGCCGTCGCCGAAGGGCCTGCCGCCCAAGGCTTCCCGGCCGTGCGGGGTCAGCCAGTTGCCGAGCTCGGGCCCCTTGGGCACCACCCGGGTCGGGTTGATGTCGGTGTGCACGAGGTAGTAGTGCTGCTTGATCTGCACGAAGTCGATGGTGTCGCCGAACCCTGGGGTCTGGTAGAGGTCGCGGGCGTAGGCCCACAGCACCGGCATCTCGGTAAGTTTCTGCCGATTGCACTTGAAGTGGCCGTGATAGACCGGATCGAAGCGGGCCAGTGTCGTGAACAGCCGGACGTCGGCCTCGGTGATGGTGTCACCCACCAGGTACCGCTGGGTCGCCAGTCGCTCGGACAGCCAGTCGAGTGCGGTGAAGAGCCGGTCGTAGGCGGCGTCGTAGGCGTCCTGCCCGCCCGCGAATCCGCACCGGTACACGCCGTTGTTGACCTCGGTGTAGACGCGGCGGTTCACCGAATCTATCTCCGCGCGAAGATCTTCCGGATACAGCCGCGGCGCGCCGGGCCGGTGGTACTGCGCCCACTCGGTGGAGAAGTCGAGCGTCATCTGCGCGTAGTCGTTGGTGACGACCGTGCCGGTGCGCTCGTCCACGATGGCGGGCACGGTGATGCCGCGCGGATAGTCGGGGAACCGCTTGAAGTAGGCGTCCTGCAGGAAGTGGATGCCCAGCACCGGATCCACCTCGCCCGGATCCAGGTCGAAGGTCCAGCTGCGCTTGTCGTGGGTGGGCCCGCACAGTCCCAGCGACAGCACCGATTCCAGTCCGAGCAGCCGCCGCACGATGAGCGTGCGATTGGCCCATGGACAAGCGCGCGCCGCCACCAGCCGATACCGGCCGGGCTCGACCGGATACCCGTCTCGGCCGTCGGCGGTGATCCGCGTGTCGATGTAGTTCGTATCGCGCTTGAATTCGCCCGGTTCGACGTAGGTCCCCGGCTCGGATTTCGAGGTCACTGTGTTCATTTTGCCCCTCCGCTTCGCTCCGGGGCGGGTTCGCGGCCCCTAGGTCTCGATTCTTCCCTCCTCCGCTCCTCCGCTTCGCTCCCCCGCTCCAAGGCGGAGGTCTATTCCAGCCGCAGTCCAGAATCGAGACGGCCGCGAACCATTGGCTGATCTACTACTCGGTCGGCATCGCCGATTTCGTGCTCGACCCTTTTGCAGAAGTAAGCGGCCGCATACATTCAGGGTCATGACTGACTCGAAGCCCACCCGCCTGGAGCGCATCGTCACCGACGGCGGCGCGGACGCGGCGATCCTCACCATCGACAATCCGCCGCTGAACCTCTTCGACAAGGCCCTGATGGACACGCTGACCGCGGATATCGACGAGCTTTCGGCGAATCCGCCCCGCGCGCTGCTGATCCGCGCCGACGGCAAGCTGGTCTCCGGTGGCGTCGACGTGCACGTCTTCGACGGCCTGTCGGAGGAGGAGGGCGCGCAGCTGTGGCGGACCCTGTTCGCGCGCATCATCCACCCGCTCGAGGCACTGCCCTGCCCGGTCATCTTCGCCGCGCACTCGCTGACTCTGACCGCAGCCTTCGAGATGTCGCTGGCCTGCGACATCATCCTGGCCGCGCCCAAGGCCAAGTTCGGCCTGGTGGAGACCGTGGTCGGCCTGACCCCGTCGATGGGCGGCCCGCAGCGGCTGGCCGAGCGCGCCGGTTCCGGCCGCGCCCGCGAGTTCGTCATGACCGGTGACACCTACTCCGCCGCCACCATGGCCGAGTGGGGTGTGGTCAATGCGGTGCACGAGGATGTCGACACCGCGGCCCGGGCGCTGCTGGCCCGGCTCGCCGAGGGCCCGACCCGCGCGCACGCCGCCACCAAGGCGATCATCGAGGCCTGGCGGTCCGGTGGTGTGGCGCACGCGGATTCGGTGACTCCCGAGGTGTCCGGGCAACTTTTCGGCACCGCGGATCTGTGGGGCGCGGTGCGCAGCTTCCTCGAGGTCGGCCCCGGAAAGGCCACATATACAGGCCAGTAGGCGCCGATCGGCCGGGCCACGGCCGCGCTTCTGCTCGAAGAACAGGATCGACTGTGCGCGTCCGGGCGTGTCGGCTGCCGCCCGGGCGTGTCAAGCCCGTTACCTGCACTGGTATGGGATCGGGGGTGGCACGAGACCGCCCGGCTGAGAATCCCGGTGCGACTGTTGCGAAGCCACCGCAAATTCGATGTTTCCGCAGGCTCGATCGGGGGAATTTGGGGTCGACCGGGCGGCGATCTGTTTCCGTGGTGTGAAAGCCTGACATCCGTTTGCCGACAATCCGCCCACCGATGTGATCTGCATCATATAGTCACTCTTGCCTGCAGGGCTTCGAGGTACCCGGAGGGACGACGATGTCGCAGTTACTCGTGGAATATCCGCAGACGCGAAACGGCTGGTGCGACAACCCGCTTGCCCGCGCCGCCGACGGCATCCTGCGCTACGGCAACCTCACGCCCGCGCTCACCGAACTCCTCGACGTCCAGGTCCACACCTTCGCCGCCCGCGAGGCCGTGGTCGAGATCGGCGGCCCCCGGCTCACCTACCGCGAACTCTGGTACTCGGCCTCCCGCATCGCCGGCGGCCTGCAGGAACACGGCATCGGCTACGGCGACCGGGTGGCGGTCCGCATGCCGGTCGGCGCCCGCTGGGTGCAGGCGTTCCTGGGCGCGCTGCTCTCCGGGGCGGTGCCGGTGCTGGTTCACGACGGGCTGCCGGATGCCGTGGCGGACCGCGTGATTCACGACGCCTGCGCCGACTTCGTGCTCGACGGCGGCGGCCGCGCGGCGGGCTTCCGCGACGCGCTGCCCGACGGCGCGGCCTTCATCGACGACGGCGCGTCCCTCGGCGAACTGGCGCTGCTCAGCTACACCAGCCCCTGCTCCGGGGCGGGCCCGCGCGGGGTGGAGCTGACCAACGAGAACCTGCTCTCCGCGGTCCGTTCCGTGGTCGGCGCGCTGGATCTGCCCACCGACGGCCTGCGCAATCTGGTGCTGCTGCCGCTCGCGCACGCCAGCGGCTGCGTCGACCAGCTGCTGCCCACCTTCGCGGTCGGCGGCACCGTGGTGCTCACCCCCGACCGGTCCGCGGTGCCGGAAGCCCTTGTCGCCGAACGCATCGACATGGTCGCCGCGACCCCGCGCATCTTCGCCGGCCTGCTGCCCGGCCTGGCCGGGCTGCGGGTGGAGCGGGTGCGGCAGATCTGCAGTGCCGGGCATCGCGCCGAACTGGCCGCGGCCGACCCGGCCACCTCCGAATCCGTCGCCAACTCCCTGCGCGCGGTCTTCCCGGAGGCCCGGCAGTGGTCGGTGTGGGGCGCGACCGAGACCTCCGGCATCGGGCTGGCCCGTGACGACACCGCCTCGGGCCGGGACGCGCTCGGATTCGCCTTCGGCGGAACCGAACTCGCGCTGTGGGGCCCGCTCGCGGCCGTCGGCCACGGCGAGCTGCTGTGCCGGGGGCCGAATGTCAGCCCCCGCTACTGGAACGACCCGCAGACCACCGAGTCCCGCTTCACCGGCTCCTGGTTCCACACCGGCAATCAGGTCAGCATCGACCGCAACGGGCTGGTCCGCCGGTCGAACGCGGACTGATCGCGCGCTGCCACGGAGAACAGCCGCAGCGGTCAGACGAGCATCCGGGCGCGCAGCGCGTCGCGCAGCTCCTGGGTGATGCCGATCTCGGCGAGGTAGCCGTCCAGGCCGCCGTACATGTCGTTCATGGAGTTGGTGCCCGACTCCAGGTATTCGGGGCGGACGCCGAGCAGATCGTCGGAGAGTTCCTCGTCGGCGCCCGCGGTCATCAGCGCACGCAGGGTGGGGACAGCGTCATTGCTGAGCAGGTAGTCGGCGTAGATGTCCTCTTCGGTGACATCGACCGCCCGCAGCAGTGTGGCCACGGCCCACCCGGTGCGGTCCTTGCCCGCGGCGCAGTGCACCAGCGCGGTGCCGCTCAGTACGGAGTCGGCGAGCGACCGGATGGCGACGTGCGCCTCGGGCAGGGCGGGGAAGAGCCGGTAAACCTCGAGCATGTGCCCGGAGGCGCTGCTGTGGCGGCGCGCCTCGTGCGGCGGGGTCTCGCCCATGCGGGGGTCGAAGGGGGTGACCTTCAAGCGCACGCCGTCCGGGACGACGTCGTGGCCGATGTGGTCGATCTCGGCGAACCCGCGCAGGTCGTGGACGTCGGTGACGCCCAGCTTGCCGAGGGTGGTGAGGCCCGTCTCGTCGAGCCGGCTGAGCTGGGCGGACCGCAGCAGCACTCCGTCCCGCACGGTGGAACCGCCCGCGGTGCGGGCGCCGCCGAGATCGCGGAAATTGAAGGTGCCGGAGATCAGGAATTGGTCGTGGCGCGCAGAAGTCACCCGCTCAGGCTATCGGTGGGCGGGTAACGCCAGAGTGTCGAGCAGTGGAGCGTTGTGGGTTCGCGCACACCCGCTATGTTTCATCGCACACCCGCCGATAAAATACCGTCCGGTCCAAACAACGGCTTTACCGGGCGATCGTTCAATTTGATCATTCCTATCCGGTCGCGGGCCTGTTCCAATTAGGTAACAAAACATTCTTGAGGTATGGAATCGGCTATCAAAGCTGGTTGCCAGGCCAGAAAAAGACGTAGCATCGATACCCGTTGAACGGGTACGTAGGCGTACAAGCCGGGATCAGTGCCGATCTGCAACACCCGTTGAGCGAGCCGCGCAGGCGAGGTGCGCGAGTTCTTTGCCAAAGGGAGTCGTCGTTGAGCGCAAGTGGAGAAATCACCCAGGTCGGACTTCGTCCGGCCATGACCGAGGCCATCGAGACCGCGGCCGTGTCGCTTGATTTCAGGGGTAATCGTGCCCTGCGCATCCTGCTGCACGCGGGACTCAGCACGCTGTGGCCGATCCTGAAATCCTCCCCGGACCGGCAGATCCGGGCCTACGAGTCCACCCTGGCGGTGCTGCGGCGGCGCTGGGAGAACCAGGCCACCTGTGTCCCGGACCCGGTCGCCACGGCCATGTTCCGGGAGCTGGACGCCGACGTGACGTCCTTCCTGGACCACTGCGCCAGCCGCTCGGGCACCCAGTGGCTGGAACCGGTGGATGCCATCGCCGCCTATCTGCTGGCCGTCATCCAGGGCATGGTGCTGCGCTGGCTGGCCGACTGTGATGACGAGATCTCGCTGGTGGTACTGGACGACCTGGTCTCGTACCTGTCGACCAAGGCTGTCGACCTGCCCTGACACACCCGGCCTACTCCGGAAAAACTTAATGCTGGACGCATGACCAGGTTCATGGTCGAATGATCTGGTGACCGATTCGTCGCCGATCAGCGGGCTGCACGCGGCCACCGCCGACCTCGAACCTCCGCTCGCCGCGGTCGATATGACCGCCCTGCGCGCCAATGCCGACGATCTGGTGCGCCGCGCCCGCGGCGTCCCGATCCGGGTGGCCAGTAAATCCGTGCGCTGCCGCGCCGTTCTCGAGGAAGTCCTCGGGCCCAAGCTCACCGCCTCCGGCGGCTTCGCGGGCCTCATGGGTTACGCACTGCGCGAAGCCATCTGGCTGGTCCGCGAGGGCGCGCGCGATGTGCTGCTCGGCTATCCCACCGCCGACCGGCACGCCCTGGCGGAACTCGCCTCCGACCAGTTGCTGCTCGACTCCATCACCCTCATGGTCGACGACACCGCCCAGCTGGACCTGATTCGCGAGGCCGTCGGCAGCGAAAAGGTCGCTCCCCGTGTGTGTCTGGATGTGGACGCCTCCCTGCGCCTGGGCCCACTGCACCTCGGGGTGCGCCGTTCGCCCATCCGCACCCCCGAGCAGGCCGCCCGGCTGGCCGCCGAAACCCGTTCCCGCGGTTTCCGGGTCGTCGGCGTGATGACCTACGAGGCTCAGATCGCTGGTCTTCCGGACACCAATCCAGCTGTGCGCCTGGTGAAGTGGGCGTCCGCGGCGGAGATCGGGAAGCGCCGCCGCCAGGTGCTGGAGGCGGTGCGGTCGACGGTCGGTGAACTCGAGCTGGTCAACTCCGGCGGCACCGGGTCCATCGAGGTCAGCATTACCGACCCGGGCGTCACCGAGGTGACCGCGGGTTCGGGCCTGTACCTGCCGACCCTGTTCGACGGCTACCGCAATCTGGCGCCGCGGCCGTCCATGTACTTCGCCACGCCGGTGCTGCGCCGGCCGGCGCCGGGCATCGCCACCGTCTTCTCCGGCGGCTACATCGCCTCCGGGCCCACCGGGGCCTCGCGGGTGCCGAAACCGGTGTGGCCCTTGGGCTTGAAGCTGATCGGGACCGAGGGCGCGGGCGAGGTGCAGACCCCGCTGACGGGCGCCGACGGCCTGGAGATCGGCGACCGGGTCTGGTTCCGGCACGCCAAGGCGGGCGAGCTGTGCGAGCGCTTCAACGAGGTGCATCTGATCGACGGGGACGGCAGCCGCACCACGGTGCCCACCTATCGCGGCGAGGGCCACTGCTTCGGCTGAGCCGAGGGCGCGGGACCCCGGCTAGACCCGGTCGAGCTGCAGTACCGCGGCCAGGTCGGACAGCTCGGCGGTGGTGGCCGGGAGGTATTCGGTCAGCAGCGGCGAGCGTACGATGATCGCCGACCACATGGCCCGCGAGATCGCGCTGGTCAGCCAGTGCCGCGACAGCAGCGCGCCGATCCCGTGCGGGGCGTCCTCGGGCGCGGAGGTGGTCATGGAGACCAGCACCACCGCGGCCTCGCGGCCCTGGAAGTGGTCGGGCGTGCCGACCAGGACGTCCTCGATGCGGGCCCGCGACAGCAGGGTCCGGATGCGCGCCACCTGGGCGTGGTAGGGGGCCACCACCAGGATGTCGTGCGGATGCAGACGGCGGGTGAGTGCGCCGGTGTGCCAGGGCAATCCGAGCAGCGTGCGCACCTGGCGCACGATTTCCCTTGCCTCCTCGGCGGATTCGGTGCTGTTGCCGTGATGCTCCACCGGCACGGTGCGCACGCCGGGCGGAATGCCGTCGAGTTCCCGTGCGAGGGTGACGGTTTCATTGGAGCGCAGCCGATTGTCGTAGCGCAGGCGCGATACCGGGCCACACATGCGCGGATGCATGCGCCAGGTGCGGTCCAGGAAGTAGCCGTAGGCGGCGGGCAGGGTGCGGTGCGCGCCGAGCAGCCGGCCCAGCACGGATTCGGCGATCGGCTCGGGATGCGCGCCGTGTCCCGTCGGCGGCGCGGGGTCGCCGACCAGCAGCAGATTCCGGGCGCACACCGCCACGGCCACCGCCTCGGCCAGCGGGAACTTCCCGGCGTCCACGATGACCAGCAGGTCCAGGCTGTCGCGCGCGATGCGCTCGGGATCGGTGAAGTCGCTCGAGAGTCCGCCCACCACACAGCCGTTCACGGCATTGTCGAGGAAGCGCGGATAGCGCGAGGCCTCGATGGGCAGCCATTCCGGCGCCACCGCCCGGCTGTCGGCCTTGGCGACCAGCTCCGGCAGCACGCCCATCTGCACCACGGCGTCGAGCACGTGCTCGACCACCTGGTGCGAGCGCGCCACCACGCCGACCCGCCACCGGTAGCGGGTGACGAGTCTTTCCACGGCGCGCGCGGTGGTGTCGGTCTTGCCGGTGCCGGGCGGACCCTGCACGGCCACATACGAATTGTCGAGATCCAGGACCGCGGCGGTGACCGCGGCGGCGTGATCGCCGAACACCTCGGGCAGCGCCGCGCTCGCGCGCAGGCGCGGCGGGCGGCGGCACAGGATGTCGAAGACCGCGGTCTCGGGCACCTGGGGGAGGGTCACCAGCAGCTGATGTGCGGTGTCCTCCAAGGCTTCCGCGAGATGGATGTCGTGGCCCGGCGGGCAGGGCGCGATGGCCGAGGGCAGCTCGTCGTAGGGTTCGCAGCCCACGGGGAGTATCTCCACCACCCGCACCACGTCCTCGAAATTGGTGTCCAGCGCGCAGCCGAGGACGGTGGCGTGTGCCGTCGCGCGCAGGCCCGGGGTGACCGTCATGCCGGGCGTGGGGCGGTCGTAGAGGGTGAGCACCGGCGTGCCCGGGGGCGGTGCGTTGCCGGTGCCCAGCCGGCCGGTGAGGGTCAGGTAGCGCCGCATGGGCTGCTGCCCGGTGCCGTGCCAGTCGGTGTCGACCGAACCGGAGTCGGCGACGAGAACCCCTGCGGTGTCGGCCCATTCGGCCACCGGATGGTCGAGCCGGTCGTCGTGCGCCCAGCGCAGCGGCCGCCGCTCGCGCCGGTGATAGCCCAGCGCCGCCGCCGCGAGCCCGGCCGCCTCCTGCGCCGGGCCGCGCTCCGCGCCGTCGCTCTCCGCGAATTCCCGCAGGGCCGCCTCGATTTCGTCGGGCCCGGTCTCGGCGTAGTCGTAGGACCACCGCCGGCTGGGCCGGACCTCGTGCCCCGCGGCCAGGTCGAGCAGCCAATCCCGCAGTCGCAGTACGGCTTCCGCGCCGCCGCCGCTCTCCTCCTGATTGGGCGGCAGCTGGTGCAGGTCGTAGGAGCGCTCGCCGACCACCAGCGCCGCCCGGACCACCGGGTACAGATCGGCCAGCGCGGGTAGCAGCTCCGCCACCACATCCTCACCCTCGGAGTCACGTTCGCCGATGGTGTGCAGCAGGCCGCGCAGATCGCCGCGATAGTGGTGGATCCGCAGATCCGGGCATTCGCGCTGGCGCTCGATCAGGAACTCCAGCAGCGCGTCCGCGTCGTCGCGGCGGCGGGAACGGCTCCCGTGACCGAGGGTGTCCGGGCCGTCGGCTCGAACGACGAAGGTACGCGCCGGTTTCGGCACGGCGGGCGCGGGCACGAATCCCAGCGCGACCGTGCTCACCCCGGGCCCCTGCTCGAAGGTCGCGACCGCGGCGCTGCCGCGCTGTTCGGCGAACTGCTCGCCGTCGGCCGATTCCGCCGGGTCCTGGACGAATATCGCCGGCGCGGAGGAGGTTTCGGCCACGCGGAGGGCCTGTGCGGCCGGGCAGTCCGCCGGCGCCCGGTCGGCCGGCTCGAGCGCGCTGATCTGCACGATCACATCGCCTGCGGTGCGGGCGATTCCGGACCCCGCGCGCGGGAGGTCGGCGGTGTCGGGGGGATTGACCGGGGTGACGCTGACGAACAGGTCGCCACGGGTCGGCGCGGGCAGGGCGGCCAGCGCGGCCGGATCGATGAGGGCGTGCACCGGACGGCCGGTGCGCTCGCGCAGGATCTGGACCTCGGCCTGGCGGCGCAGGGTGGTCAGGGTGGCGGACGGGATGCCGGTGACGGCGGCGTCGGCGACGGCCAGCCGGTCCACGGTGGTGATCCCCGCGTCGCGCAGGTGGGCGCGGGTGGCCGGGCGCATTCCCGCCACCAGCAGCAGATCCCGGCGGGTCTCGAGTTCGGTCGTACAGGTGGGGCAGTGGCCGCAGGCCAGGAAGCGCCGGTCCCCCCACTGCACGGGGAGCAGCTCGCCGAGCTTGGTGTCGACGATGAGGTTCAGCCGCGCCCGCCGCGTCTGGTAGACGACCGCCATGTCCGCGAGCGGGTACGTGACCGGGACGCCGTCCTCCCACACCCGTACCTGCGGCGCGGATCGGAAACCGTTGTGCCGCAGGGCCTCCGCGGCGGCCGCCAGCCCCAGCAGGGTCGCGATCCCGCCGCGCCGGCCCGCCACCCCGGCCACGATGTAGTCGTGTCCCTCGGGGGCGTGATCGCGCACCAGGAATTCGCAGCGCGCCACGAAGTCCCCGTCGAACACCACACCGCCCGCGACCGCCTCGGCCTCCGCCCGCAGTGCCGTCAGCGTCCGCTCGTGCGCGTCCCGCAGTCCGGCCAGTGCGCGCTCGCGCAGGTCCTCGGAGACGAGCGCGGTCGTGGCGAGGGCGTCGGCCGCGGGCTCGGATGGGCGGATGCGGGTGACGCCCGGCCCGTACCGGTCGCGTAGGTCGGCGAGGCGGTGTTCGACGGCCGGGTCGGGGGTGCGCGTGAGCGTGCCGGGCGACGGGAACTCGACCGGCGTCACCAGTCCCAGTTCGGCGTCGAGCGCGCGCAGCAGCGCGAACTCACAACGCGCCGCCGCCACCAGGTCTCCGGTGCTGCACACGACACGATCACCGAACAGCATCAATCGCGGCCCTCCTGTGCCTCTCCTCCGCCGACACCCGCACCCGGCCGGGGGTCGTCGTCACGTGGCCGAGTCGGGCCATAGCGTAATGACTGCGGGCGGTGTGATGTGCTGCCAGGTGCGGCCCGCGCACCGGTCCGGACCCGCCATGACCCGCCCATGTCAGCACGCGTTTGCGGGCGATGTTGGGAGACAACGCGACTCGCGCGCCCCGCAGCCGCCGACAGCGGCTCGAGGCCCGGTCGGGCGCCAGAAATCGCATCGCCATTCCGGCGTGTCGCCCGGCGGCCGCTCGGCGGCGCGTCGCTGTCCGGCAGGTTCGCTCGTTACTCGCCAGTTGCTTGTTTCGAGCGGCCCCGCAACCCGTGCGCGTCTGTCACAATCTGCCGATGCTCTACCTAGCGGGCGCTCGCGGCCGCCTTCACTACCGCCGATGGCAGCTCGATGATGCACAGGCCGTCCTGGCGTTCTTACCCGGAATCGGCCAGCACAGCGCGCACTACCATCGATTCGCCCGGGCGCTGGCCGCCCGGGGCGTCGAACTCTGGGCCCTGGACACCTCCGGGCACGGTCTCAGCGAAGGAGATCCCGAAAGGCCGGGCACCATCCACGAGCTGGCCGCCGACGCCCGGCTGTTCCTGGACCAGGTGCACGCGCACGCGACCTCCACCCCGTTCCTGATGGGTCACTCCCTGGGCGCGGCCACCACGCTCGCCGTGCTGCGCGACGCGCAGCCGGGCGACTTCGCCGGACTGGTGCTGTGCGGGACGCCCAAGGCGGTGCTGGAGGGCAGGTCCCCGAAGTCCGCCCGCGGCGCCGAACCCGCGAATCATGCTCGCGCCCAGGGCGGTTCCCGCTCGCGTGCCGCACTGGCGACCGAGCAGGAGTCGGACTGGCCGGGACCGCGGCTGCCCGCGGGCCTGCCGGTGCTGATCGTGCACGGCGCGGACGATCGCCGGGCGCCGGTGGAACCGGTGCGGGAGTGGTCGGCCCAGGTCGGCGCGCGTTTCCACACCTACCCCAATGCCGGCCACGACCTGCTACACGAGCCCGCGCACGCCGAGGTCACCGCGGAGATCGTCGAATTCGTGCACGCCCGCTCGCTGGTCTGAAGGATTCGCGCTCGTCCGAAGGATTACGGTGAGGGCGTGCCCCTCTACGAATTCGAAGGCAAGCGCCCGACGGTCGATCCGACCGCGTTCATCGCGCCCACCGCGACCCTGATCGGCGATGTGCGCGTCGAGGCGGGCGCCTCGGTCTGGTACGGCGCGGTGCTGCGTGCGGACCTGGCGCCCATCATCATTCGGGAACGCGCGAACGTGCAGGACAACGCCGTGATCCATGTGCCGCAGGACGTCACCGTGGAGATCGGCGCGGGTTCGACGATCGCGCACTCGGTGGTGTTCCACGGCGCGACGCTGGGCGCGGAATCGATTGTGGGCAACGGCAGTACGGTCCTGGACATGGCCAAGATCGGCAGCGGCGTCATGATCGCCGCGCACTCGCTGGTCGGCCCGGGGCAGGAGATTCCCGACGGCGTGCTGGCCGCCGGCTCACCCGCCCAGGTCAAGAAGCCGCTCGCGGGCACCCCGGCCGAACTGTGGGTCAAGACCAATCCGAGCTTCTACGCCGACCTCGCGCAGCGACACCGCACGGGCATCACCGAGGTTCAGTGATCCCTATCCCGGGAAGCGGTGGGGCGCAACAGCTTCACCACTTCCGCATCGGTGAGCTGATGGAAGTCCCGGTAGGCCCCGCCCACTCCGCCGAGGGCCCGCGGCACCAGCGGGCACACCACCTCGTCGGCGATCTCCCGGATCCGGTGCAACGCTTCGACCGAGGACACCGGCACCGCCACCACCACCCGGCGCGGCTCGTGCAGCCCGGCGATCTCGCAGGCGGCGGCGACGGTCGCGCCGGTCGCCATGCCGTCGTCCACGATCACCACGGTCCGGTCCTTCAGATCGATCGGCGGCCCGGCCCGCAGTATCCCGCGACGGCGCTCCAGCTCGGCCCGCTCGACGAGCTCGATGTCCGCCAGCTGATCGGGCGTCACCCCGGTATGCCGCACCACGTCGTAGTTCAGCACCCGTACGTCGTCCTCCCCGATGGCCCCCATGGCCAGTTCCGGCTGCCACGGCACCCCGAGCTTGCGCACCAGCAGCACATCGAGGTCGCCGCCGATCACGTCACGCACGGCCACGGCCACCGGCACCCCGCCCCGGGGCAGCCCCAGCACCAGCGGATCCGCCGCGCGCAGGTGCCCCAGCACCCCACCCAGCGCGCGTCCGGCGGCCACCCGATCCGGATAGATCATCGCTCTGTCCATTTTGCCCCTCCGCTCCGCTCCGGGGCAGGGTTCGCGGCCCTGAGGTCTCGATTCTTCCCTCCCTACGCTCCTCCGCTTCGCTCCGTCGCTCCAAGGCGGAGGTCTATCAAGCCGGAGTCCGGAATCGAGACGGCCGCGAACCCGTGGGTGGCTCTACTCTCGGCGGATTGTGTAGCGGCGTAATGCCAGGCTCGGATTCGTGGTGCGGACTTCGGTGAGGTGGTGCAGGTCGATGTGGGCGGTGGCGATGCCCGGCTGGTCGCCGAGTTCGGCCAGCACCGCGCCGGTGGGGGAGACGATCATGGAGGCGCCGGATCCGCGCGGGGCGGCCTGGTCGGCGGCGGCGACGTACATGGTGTTCTCGATGGCCCGGGCGCGCAGCAGCGTGGTCCACTGATCGACCTTGCCGGGACCGGGAATCCACTGGGCGGGCAGCAGCAGGACATGAGCGCCCGCGGCGGCCAGCCGGCGAATACCTTCGGGGAAGCGCAGATCGAAGCAGGTCTGCAGCCCGAACACCACGCCGTCCACGGTGAAGGTCGGGGACTGGTCCAAGGGGCCGGGGATGAGCAGATCGGATTCGCGCGATCCGAACGCGTCGTACAGGTGCACCTTCCGGTAGACGGCCGCGAATTCGGCGTCGGGGGAGGCGGCGACGAGGGTGTTGTAGACGTGCCCGGCGGGCTGGTCCGGGCCCCCGGACTCGACCACGCCGGCGACCACGTGCACCCCGAATTCGGCTGCGATACCGCGTAATCCGGTGACGAACGGCCCGGTCAGCGGTTCCGCGGCGGCCAGCACTCGATCGTCGAGGCGCTTGGTGGCGAACATCGAATACTCGGGCGCCACCACCACCTTCGCTCCGAGTTCGCTGGCGGCCCTGACCTCCGCGCGCAGGGCGGTGAGATTGGCCACGGTGTCGGTGTACGGATCGAACTGCACCACCGCCACATCCACCGACCCGGCCGGTTCGGTCCCGGCGGGCCGCTCCGCCGCGGCGGCCGTTTCGTGCACGGCTGTCGCCACTGCTCCCGAGCTGCCCGCATCGGCGGTGGCCAGGGTCGCGGTGACGTAGTTGCGAGCGGGAGCGGGTTCGGGATTTCCGAGTCCGGACACGGAACTCGAGGGCGTCGGGGCGGCGGGCGCGGGCGGGTTGTCCGGTTGCACGACTCCCAGGGTATTCACCCGATGGTCAAGCCCGCAGCTAGCAGGCAGTAAAATCCGTGGCAATGAGTACCTCACCGGCCGACAGCGTTCCCACTGACGACGAGAGGGACGTTTCCGGCCCGTCCTTCGCTGATTTGGGTATCGATGACCGCATCCTGCGGGCCATCGCCGATGTCGGCTACGAATCGCCGTCGCCCATCCAGGCGGCGACGATTCCGCCGTTGCTCGACGGCGCGGACGTGGTGGGCCTGGCCCAGACCGGTACCGGCAAGACCGCGGCCTTCGCCATCCCGATCCTCATGGGCATCGAGATGACCGGCAAGGCCCCGAAGGCGCTGGTGCTGGCCCCGACCCGGGAGCTGGCCATCCAGGTCGCCGAGGCGTTCGGCCGCTACGCGGTGCACATGCCCGGTCTGCATGTGCTGCCCATCTACGGCGGTCAGAACTACGCGGTCCAGCTGTCCGGTCTGAAGCGCGGTGCGCAGGTGGTCGTCGGCACGCCGGGCCGCGTCATCGACCACCTCGAGCGCGGCACCCTGGACCTGTCGCAGCTGCAGTACCTGGTGCTCGACGAGGCCGACGAGATGCTCAAGATGGGCTTCCAGGACGATGTCGAGCGCATCCTCGCCGACACGCCCGACGAGAAGCAGGTCGCGCTGTTCTCGGCGACCATGCCGGCGGCCATCCGCAAGATCTCCAAGCAGTACCTGAAGAACCCGACCGAGATCACCGTCAAGACCAAGACGTCGACGAACACCAACATCACCCAGCGCTGGGTGCTGGTGTCGTATCAGCGCAAGCTGGACGCGCTGACCCGCATCCTCGAGGTCGAATCCTTCGAGGCCATGATCATCTTCGTGCGCACCAAGCAGGCCACCGAGGAGCTGGCCGAAAAGCTGCGCGCGCGTGGGTATTCCGCGGCCGCCATCAACGGTGACATCGCGCAGGCGCAGCGTGAGCGCACCATCGGCCAGCTCAAGTCAGGTGTGCTCGACATCCTGGTCGCCACCGACGTGGCCGCGCGCGGCCTGGACGTGGAACGCATCTCGCACGTCGTCAACTACGACATCCCGCACGACACCGAGTCCTACGTGCACCGCATCGGCCGCACCGGCCGCGCGGGCCGCTCCGGTGACGCGCTGCTGTTCGTGGCCCCGCGCGAGCGCCGGCTGCTCGACGCCATCGAGCGCGCCACCCGCCAGCAGGTCACCGAGATGCAGCTGCCCAGCGTCGAGGACGTGAACGCCCAGCGCGTGCAGAAGTTCGGCGACACCATCACCGAGAATCTGACCTCGGTCAATCTGCCGTTGTTCCGCAAGCTGATCGAGGACTACGAGCGCGAGCACAATATCCCGCTGGTGGATATCGCCGCAGCGCTCGCGGTGGGCGGCCACGACGGCGACAACTTCTTCATGGAGCCCGATCCGGAGCCGACGGCACGCGAGCGCCGCGAACGCGCCCCGCGTTCCTTCGACGAGCGCGACCGCGGTCCCCGCGAGCGTCGCGAGCCGAGTGGCCCGTCCCGGCATCGCCAGACCGGCGCGGAGCTTGTCACCTATCGCATCTCGGTCGGCAAGCGCCACAAGGTCGCCCCCGGCGCGATCGTGGGCGCCATCGCCAATGAGGGTGGCCTGCGCCGCAGCGACTTCGGCCACATCAGCATCCGCCCGGACCACTCGCTGGTGGAGCTGCCGGCCGACCTGTCCAAGGAAACCCTGAATGCATTGAGCCGTACCCGGATCAGCGGTCAACTCATCGATCTCCAGCTGGACCAGGGCCCGCCCGGAGGGCGCTCCATGAGCCGCGCGCCGCGCCGCGAGGGCAAGCGCCCGGACGCCCGGCGCAAGCCGCGGTTCTGAGCCCGCCGCTCGAAACGATCAACGCCCGCATCCAGAAGGGATGCGGGCGTTGCGTTTTCGAGGGTGCGGTGTCGCCGTGGGTCAGTTGGTTCCGGGCGCGCCCGCGGCGGGGGCGGCGTCGGGAGCCGGTGCCGGAGCCGCCGGGGTCGCCGGGGCAGCCGAGGTGGTCGGGGCCGAGGCGTCCGGGGTGGCGGGGGCGGCAGGCTGGGCGGGCGGGGTGTCGGACACGGTGAACAGGCCGACGGTCGGCAGCACCACGCAGCGCGCGCCCGGGTAGTCGATGGTGCCCCACAGCGAGGCGACAACGGTGCCCGCGCCGGCATCGACGGTCTTCGACAGCGAGGGCAGGTTGTACTCGGTCTGGTCGTCCAGGGCGGTGATGCCGCTGCGGCCGTTGTTCACATTGAGCCAGGCCACGCTCAGGCCGGAGGCGGTCGGAAAACCGTTCTGCTGCGCCATGACCTGGAAGCTGACATTGCCCGGCGGCAGCGACACCGAGGTGTTGGGGCCGGTGACGCCGGTGACGGCCATCGCCGAGGTCAGACTGAACGGCATGTTGAAGCCGCAGCCGAGGGTGGGCGCCAGGTACGAGAACGGCGTGAACTGAACGTTTTCCAGCTTGGCGGCGGCGATCAGCTGGGCCGATCGGGCGATGTCGGCGACCGCGGCGCGGCCGTCGGCATTGTCGCCGACGGCCTGGGTGAGCTGGTCGATGCCGGTTTCGACGGGCGTCTTCGGCTGGTCGGCGGTGGCCGCGCTGGTCGCGCCGACGGTGGCCGCGGCCGTAAGGGCGGCGACCGCCAGGGCGCGCCGGGACAGAGTCCAACCGTTCACTCGTGCTGCTCCTGCGTCGATTCTCGCCGAGCCACAACAGCCCGACGTCCCGGAATTCGGGTATCGGATTCCTGGGCAACCTACCAGCTCAGCTCGAGAGCCGGGATGCCGAGTCGCTGCGAGCCGGGCACCCCGCGCCGTCCGGTCGGTGTGATCCGGGTGACATTCAGACCATTACCGGGGGGTAAGTTTGATGGCGACATCACAGCGACGCTCGGGAGAAGCAATGAAGCTGGCCCTATCGCCCGATGAGGTGAAATTCCGGGACGACCTGCGCGAGGTCTACCGGACCAAGATCCCGGCGGAGATCCGTGACCGCGTGAAATACGGTCACGAGCTCTCTCGCGATGACATCGTCACCACCCAGCGCATCCTCAACGAGGACGGCCTGGCCGTGCCCAAGTGGCCGGTGCAGTGGGGCGGCCGCGACTGGTCGCCCATGCAGCTGCACATCTGGGAGGACGAGATGCAGCTGGCCTGCGTGCCGGAGCCGCTCACCTTCAACGCCCAGATGATCGGCCCGGTCATCGCCCAGTTCGGCTCCGAGGAGCTCAAGCAGCGCTTCCTGCCGGCCACCGCCAATCTCGACATCTGGTGGTGCCAGGGCTTTTCCGAGCCCGACGCGGGCTCGGACCTGGCGGCGGTGCGCACCACCGCGGTGCGCGACGGCGACTCCTACATCGTCAACGGCCAGAAGATCTGGACCACCCTGGCCCAGTACGCCGACTGGATCTTCTGCCTGGTGCGCACCGACCCGACCGTCAAGAAGCAGGCCGGTATCTCGATGCTGCTCTTCGACGTCAAGAGCCCCGGCGTGACCATCCGGCCGATCAAGCTCATCGACGGCCACCACGAGGTCAACGAGGTCTTCTTCGAGAACGTGCGGGTGCCCGCCGATCAGCTGGTCGGCGAGGAGAACATGGGCTGGACCTACGCCAAGTTCCTGCTCGGCAACGAGCGCACCGGCATCACCGGTGTGGGCCGCACCAAGGTGAAGCTGGGCGTCGCGAAAGAGTATGCGGCGCAGATCCGTTCGGGCAGCGGCACGCTGCTCGAGGACCCGGCGTTCGCCGCGCGCGTGGCCGAGATCGAGAACGAGCTGCTGGCGCTGGAGCTCACGCTCATGCGCGTGGTCTCCAATTCCAATGACGGCAAGCCGAATCCGGCCTCGTCGGTGCTGAAGCTGCGCGGTTCGGAGCTGCAGCAGGCCGCCACCGAGCTGCTGCTGGACGTCGCCGGGCCGGACGCGCTGCCGGTGAACGCCGGGGACATCGCCTCGCCCGGGTGGGCACAGCGCAGCGGTCCCGGCTATCTCAACTTCCGCAAGACCACCATCTACGGAGGCTCCAGCGAGGTGCAGCGCACCATCATCGCCTCCACCATTCTCGGATTGTGAGCCGCCGCCATGGATTTCGAACTCACCGATGAACAGGTCATGCTGCGAGAGACGGTCCGGGATCTGCTGGGCCGCGCCTACGACCCGGAGACCCGCCTGAAGGTCACCGACACCGACCTCGGCTGGAACCGCGACGTCTGGCGGCAGCTCGCCGAATTGGGCGTCCTCGGACTGGCTTTCGACGAGGAGGACGGCGGCGTGGGCGCCGGGCCGGTCGAGACCATGGTGGTCATGGAGGAGATCGGCCGCCGCAATGCGCCCGAACCCTTCCTCGACGCCGTGCTCGTACCCGGTGGGCTGGTGGCCCGCGCCGGCACCGCCGACCAGCGGCAGCGCGTGCTGCCCGCGCTCGCCGGTGGCGAGACCCTGCTCGCTTTCGCGCACCAGGAGCCCGGCACCCGGTGGCCCGCAACCGAACTGGCCACCACCGCGGTCCGCGACGGTGACAGCTATCGGATCACCGGCGTCAAGAACCCCGTCCCGCACGGTGACTGCGCCGATCAGCTGGTGGTCAGCGCCGCCCTTCCCGGCGGCGGCATCGGCCTGTTCCTGATCGCGGCCGACGCCGAGGGCGTCACCAGCACCCCCTACCGCACCTTGGACGAGCGCCGCGGTGCGCAGCTCGAATTCGCCTCCGCCGCAGCCGAGCTCCTCGGCGAGGGCGGTGACGCGCAGCCGGTGGTGGACGCGGTGGAGGTGGCGGCGCAGGCGAGCCTGTGCGCTGAATCCCTCGGCGCGATGGAGGAGGCCCTGCGGCTGACCGCCGAATACCTGAGGACGCGCAAGCAGTTCGGCGTCACGCTGTCCAAGTTCCAGACCCTGACCCAGCGTGCCGCCAATATGTATGTGTCCCTGGAACTCGCGCGCAGCATGAGCCTGTACGCCACGGCCGCCGTCGCCGACGGTTCCGCCGACCGGGTGGCGGCGTCGCGCGCCCGGCTGCAGGTCGGCCGCTCCGCCCGCCACATCGGCCAGGAGTCCATCCAGATGCACGGCGGTATCGGTATCACGACCGAATACCCTGTCAGTCACTACGTTGCCCGCCTCACCGCCATCGCCCGCACCCTGGGCGGCGACCTGGAACACCTGCGCGTTCTCACCGACCGCGTCGGCGACTACACCCTCGTGGAGTTCTGACCCGCACCACCGCGGCCGCGCCCCGCTCCACCCGGAGCGGGGCGCATTGCCGGACGCCGAGTTCATTGGTGCACAGTGGATCTCGGCGTATTCCTGTTTGCTCCCGCGTTCGGTGGTCTCGAGGGGTGCGAAGCTGGAATTTCGGTGTCGGGTACAGGTAGGGCGGGCGTAGGGTTCGGGTATGGCACGGCTGGCCCGGGATCCGCAGAACTATGTGGTGCTACCCAAACAGCCCTGGCTGGACGGCATCAACTCCGGCACCGGCACCATCCGTCAATTCGTCGCGGTGCCACTGGGATTGGGTGCGACCGTCGAGAACCAGGTCACCGGCGAGGAGACACACGGTCGAAGACGGCGACTGGTGCGCTCGGTGGGACCGGCCGCGCTACCCGTCGGAGTTGTCCGAGGCCGGGTGATCCGTGGTCGGGAGAGCGGTCGGCGGGACCGTGGTGACCGGGAGTTCGGTTGTGGCGCGCGGGCTTTCGGTGGTGGCCGGGCGCGTGGTGGTGCGCGACGGCGTGGAGCGGGTGCTCGCATTCGGGTCCGCGGCCGGGTCGTCCGGGGTGCCGGTGATGGTGGAGATCGGCGCGCGGCGGGAGGGCTGGTCGGCGGCCACCCGCCAGGTGGGGGACGGCGGGATGACGACGGCGGGCGTGGTGCTCGCGCTGCTGTTCGTCGAAGTCACCGGCGCCGCTTGCAGATCGGCGTTCAGCGGCGGCGGCGCGACGTAGGTGTCGGTGTGCCCGAGGCCGCAGGCGCCCAGGAGAATGAGCCCGGCCGACACCATGCCGACCGCCGCGGCGGCACCCGCCACGGGCTTGGGCAGGTGACGCAGCGGGGTGAGGCCGCGCTCGTCCGCGCCGGCGTTGCTGCCGTCCATTCGTGGCACTCCTGATTCGTGTCGAGTGGGCTCACCCTAACGGAGGCCGCAGGGTGGGGCCAGGCGGGTGGTCGGTTCGATAACCGGACGGCGCAGGCGATTCCGTAGGCCTCGGAAATATCTCAAACAGCCATGATTCAGATATCGAATTAGTAAACTCGCCGCGTTTTGGGCACGTGTCGTATGGACTTTCCGTTGCAGAGCCGTAATGTGTGTCCAAAGTTACACGTGAGACGCTCGAAATTTGCCGAGGGGCGCGCCGAAGAATCGCGAGACCCGGCGGGCGTCATCGAGGAGTGGATGATGGGTGCATTTTCGGCATCTCCGCTGCGCGCATCGGCGCGTGCAGGAGAACCTGCCGCCCCCGGGCTGCGGATGTCGGCAATCCTGGCCCGCGTCGTCGCCTGGCTGATCTTCCTGGGTGGGCTCGCCGGCGCGGTACTCGGCATTGCCGGCCTACGCGTCGAAATCACCGTCGCCGGACTGATTCTCGCCTGCACCGCGGGTTTGGTGTTGCTCAAACTTCGGGCCGACGCGCAGGCTGGCTAATTTTCCGCGAATTAGGCATTTGCGGCAATTACCCACTCGAATGCTTCGGCTTCGGATCGTGCGCCCTCAATCGTCCGGGATCGGTTGGGCTCACCGAGTTCCGTCAGCAACTCTTCGGAAATCCTTGCCAGATCAGACAATACGGACGGGGTAAACCATTCCGGACGGGTAGCGAACAGCAGATCCTCGCTCGAGGTGTTGCCGGAGGCGCCCGGCGCGAACGGGCAGCCGCCCAGCCCACCCAGCGAACCGTCCACCACGGCCGCGCCGGCGGCCAGGGCAGCCAGGGAATTCGCGACGCCCATGCCCCAGGTGTCGTGACCGTGAAAAACGATGCGGTGCTGCGGCGTTCCCCAGCGCCCGGTCGCGGCCACCGCGCCGATGAGCGCGCCGACCTGACCCGGATGCGCCTGGCCGAGGGTATCGGCCACCACGATGTCCGCCGACCCCTCGGTGCGCGGATCGGTGGCGATGGCCAGGACTCGCGCGGGATCCACGGGCCCGTCGAACGGGCAGGTGAAAGCCGTTGCCAGACAGAGCTGAATGCGCCCGCCCGCCTCCGCCGCGAGCCGCACCGCCTCCGGCATGGCGGCCAGGCTGTCCTCGGTGGTGCGGCCGATATTGGCCTTGTTGTGCGCATCCGACACCGAGAAGCAGTACTGGAAATTGCGCACGCCGGCCTCCGCGGCCCGCGCCACGTGCCGGGGTGTGGCCACCCAGACCCAGCAGCGTTCCAGTTCCGCGGGCGTGAGCTGGGCGACCAGATCGAGGGTATTGGCCATGGGCGGCACCAGATCCGGGCGCGCCATGGATCCGATCTCCAGCTCGGGCACGCCCAGCGCCAGCAGTTGTCGCGCGATCTGGACCTTGCGCTCGGTGGGCAGCACTTTCCCGGTGAGCTGCAGGCCGTCGCGCAGCGTGACATCGCGCAGGGTCATGAGTTCGCCTCCAGGGCATCGATATCGGCGTCGGTCAGACCGAGCAGGCCGGTGAGCACCTCGCGGGTGTGCTCGCCGAGGTCCGGGCCGACATTGCGGATGGGCAGCGATCGGCCGCCGATCACCGGAACGATGCCCGGGAAGCCGACCTCCTTGGGCTCGGGCTCGCCCACGTCGACCCGGAAGGGCTGGATCATATTGCGCGCCCGGTACTGCTCGTCGGAGACGATGTCGGCGGCGGTGTAGATGGGCCCGCACGGAATCGCGGCCGCCTCCAGCACCCGCAGCGCCTCCTCGCGGGTGCGCACCCGTGTCCACTCGGCGATCGAGGCGTCGAGCCGCTCGCGGTGGCGCCAGCGTCCGGCGTTGTCCTGCAGCTCCGGATCGGCGGCGAGGTCCGGACGGTCGATGACCTGCATGTACCGCTGGAAGATGGCGTCGCCATTGCCGCCGATGATGATGCTGGTGCCGTCGCTGCACGGATAGGCATTGCTGGGCGCGATGCCCTCCATGCGCCCGCCGACGCGTTCGCGGTTGATGCCGTAGGCCAGATAGTCGGGCACCAGGGATTCCATGACCGACAGGATGGATTCGTTGAGCGCCACGTCGATGACGCGCTGCTCCAAGGGAACCCGCTGCACCCGCTCGCGCTGGAACAGTGCCATCACGGTGCCGAACGCGGCGTAGATCCCGGCAATGGAATCGCCGATGGACACGCCGACCCGCACCGGCGGCCGGTCCGGATCGCCCACGAGTTCGCGCAGCCCGCCGACCGCCTCGGCCACCGCCGCGAAGCCCGGCCGCTGCGCGAGCGGACCGGTCTGGCCGTACGCGGAGATACGGGTGATGACCAGATTCGGATTGGCCTCGTTGAGCACCTCGGGCCCGAGCCCCCACTTCTCGAGCATCCCGGGCCGGAAGTTTTCCAGCAGCACATCGCACTGTTCGATCAGATCCAGCACGATCCTGCGCCCGGCCTCGGTGCGCAGATCCAGCGTGATGGACTTCTTGTTCCGGTTGACCGTCCGGTACAGCATCGAGGTGTCACCGCCGTAGAGCCGCCAATTCCGCAGCTCATCACCGGTTTTCGGCCGCTCTACCTTGATCACCTCGGCCCCGAAGTCCCCGAGGATCCGCCCTGCCGTCGGCGCGGCCACGTAGTTGCCCAGTTCCAGAACCCGAACGCCGTCGAGCGGCCGAATCTCCATGCTCACAGTCTGCACGATGGGTGTACCCCGAAAACGGCGAAGCCGGTGCGACGGTCGAGAGGACAGTTGCACCGGCGTGCCGATCGCGGAACCTGCAACGACTCCACGAAAGTTCGGACCACCCTGTCGGTTCGCGGCCCGTCTCGTTCTGGACTGAGCGGAGCCGGGGGAGCGAAGCGGAGGAGGCGGAGGAGGCGGAGGGAGGGAAGAACGAGACCTTCAGGGCCGCGAACCCGCCCGGAGCGAAGCGGAGGGCAAATCAAATACCGCTTCAGGCGGCGCGGGGTGCGACCTCCTCGATGATCGAGTAGTGCTCGGCGTTGCCGGTGATGATGGTGCTGGTTTCCCCGTGCACGCCGACCGGGACGTCGCCGGCGAGCGTGATGCGGGTGAGGCGGCGGGGCTGGCCGTCGTAGTCGTCGATGGCGTAGTGCTGGGTGGCGCGGTTGTCCCAGATCGCCACATCGCCGAGCTGCCAGTTCCAGCGGGTGGTGTTCTCCAACCGGGTGACACGGTTCTGCAGCAGCTGGAACAGGGCCTGCGATTCGGCGGCGGAGAAGCCGACGAAGTTCTTCACGAAATGCCCGAGCAGCAGCGCGCGTTCGCCGGTGACGGGGTGCACGCGCACCACCGGGTGCTCGGTCTCGTAGTAGGTGGACTCGAATTCCTCGCGGTAGGCCTTGATATTGGCCGTCACCTGCGCGTTCTCGCCGCGCGCTACCTCGGTGCGGTCGGCGGCGTAGTCGTAGGCATTGGTGTGGCGGGCGCGCAGGTTCTCGACGAGGGCCCGCAGCGGCGCGGGCAGCGAGTCGTAGGCCGCCACGGTCGAGGCCCAGGTGGTGGAGCCGCCGTAGGGCGGCAGGTGTACCGCGCGCAGGATGGACGCCTTCGGAATCCGGTCCACGAAGGTGACGTCGGTGTGCCAGCTGTTGGCGCGGCCGTACTCGGAGTCGATGGGCAGCGTCTTGACGCCCTTGGAGGTGACGGTCGGGTGCGGGGTGGTCGGCGCGCCCAGCAGCTGCGCGAACTCGTACTGCCCGTCCTCGGTCAGGTGCTCCTGCCCGCGGAAGAAGATGACCTTGTGCTTGTGCAGCGCGTCCTGGATGGCCTGCACGGTGACCGAATCCAGATCGCCGCCCAGGCGCACACCGTCGATGCGCGCGCCGATCTTGCTGCCCAGCTGCACGACAGTGAGGTTGGATGTTGCGTAATCGACGGACATGCAATGCCTTTCGCCCGATGGAGTGCGGCCCGGATTCGAGCCGTGATCAGCACACCATCGGGGCGTCCGGTGAAACAGGTTCAGGATCAGCCGGATCGAAAGGCTCGTGAGCGAACGCCCGGCGCTACCCGTGCTGTTCGCGCAGCACTACCCGAGGTGTTCGCGCAGATAGGCGAGGTCGTCGGCGACACCGTCGGCGGGGGTCTCCAGGATCACCGGCGCTCCGGCCGTGCGGCACACCTCGGCCAGCAACTGCGGGTCGATGGTCCCGTCGGCGAAGTTGGCGTGGCGGTCCGCGCCCGAATCGAAGGCGTCCCGCGAGGAGTTCAGGTGCACCAGGTCGATGCGCCCGGTGATCCCCTTGATCCGCTCCACGATCCCGACCAGTTCCTCACCGCCCGCCCAGGCGTGGCAAGTGTCGAGGCAGAACCCGGCCCCGAAGTCGCCGACCGCGTCCCACAGCCGCCCGATATCGTCGAAATACCGTGCCATGGCATGGTTTCCGCCGGCCGTGTTCTCGATGAGGATGGGCACCGCGAATCCGCCCTTGTCCTGCTGCCGCTCGAACAGCTTGCGCCAGTTGACGAATCCTTCGGCCATCTCCTCGTCGGAGCGCACGTGGCCGCCGTGCACGACCAGCCCGAAGGCGCCCAGCTCGGCGGCGGCCTTGGCCTGCTGCGCCACCGCGTTGCGCGAGGGCATGCGCAGCCGGTTGTTCAGGCTGGCCACATTGATCTGATAGGAGGAGTGCACCACCAGGTCGATATCGCTGGCCTTGATCTCCTCGGCCCGCGGGTGGGGTTGGGGCTTGTCCCAGCTCTGCGGATCCACCACGAACATCTGGATGACGTCGGCCCCGAGCTTCTCGCCGAAGCCGATCGGGTCGCTGTCCATTCGGACGTGAGCTCCAATGCGCATGCGGCCAGCGTATCCCCGACCCCCGACAGCGCAGACGGGGTCACCAGCGGCGATAAGCAAACGTTGAGTGTTGCGTTAGCGGACTGCGCGTAGATAGTTCGGTAGGCCGCGAATCGGCTACAGTTTCGGTGTTTTCGGATCGGCCCGAACGATCACGCCGATCGTCTGTGGTACCTCGCGCGCTGGTGGGTCCCGGCACGTGGAATGGGAAGTGGGAGATCGTCATGCTGTCCAACGGTGACGTTTTTGCTGGGTATGTCATCGAACGGCAGCTCGGCCGGGGTGGCATGGGTTCGGTGTACCTGGCCAAGCATCCGCGGCTGCCGCGAATGACGGCGCTCAAGCTGCTGAATCGGGAGATGGTCTTCGACAAGGAGGTTCGCGCCCGCTTCGAGCGCGAGGCCGACCTGGTCGCGCAACTGGACCACCACAATATTGTCACCGTCTACGACCGCGGGCTCGAGGACGGCCAGCTGTGGATCTCCATGCAGTACATCGACGGCATCGACGCCGCCAGCGTGAATCCGCAGACGCTGCCGCCCGAGCGGGCCGTGCAGATCGTCGCCGAGATGGCCGACGCCCTGGATTACGCGCACCGCAACGAGGTGCTGCACCGGGATGTGAAGCCCGCCAATATCCTGCTGGCCCGCTCCACCGGCGGTAAGGGCGAGCGGGTGTACCTGACCGACTTCGGCATCGCGCGGCTGCGCGACGACAGCGGTCACCTGACCCAGACCGGGACGTTCACCGCGACCCTGGCCTACGCCTCGCCCGAGCAGCTGACCGGCTCCGCGCTGGACGGCCGCTCCGACCAGTACTCGCTGGCCTGCACGCTGTTCTGGCTGTTCACCGGGTCCGGTCCGTTCTCGGCGACCAATCCGGCGGCCGTCATCCAGGGGCATCTGCAGAATCCGCCGCCGCTGCTGGGCAGTGCGCGCGCCGGGCTGCCGCCGAGCCTGGACATGGTGATCGCCAAGGCCATGGCCAAGCGTCCCGAGGATCGTTTCCCCAGCTGCAGTGACTTCGCGGCCGCCGCCCGCCGCGCCCTGGCCAATCCGAGCGCGCCGGCCATTCCGCTGGTGCAGCGCACGTCGCCGCCGATGCCGGTGATGCCGTACACCGGCGGGCCGAACCCGGTGGCGCCGTCCCCGACCGGGGGCGCCATGCCGACCGGTATGCCCATGTATACGGGTGGCGCCATGCCGACCGGCAATCCGGTGACCGGGGGCGCGTACTCGACCGGTGTGCCGATGACCGGTGCGCCCATGCCGACCGCGGGCCCGCGTCCGCAGACCGCGCCGCCGTCCCCGGCGGTGCCGTATCCGGCTCCGACGCAGGTCAATCCGGCCCCGCCCAAGCCGGTGACCGGTAACTACACCGGGCGCGGGACCAATCAGTACACCCAGCCGCCGTCCTACACCTATCCGAGCCCGGGGCAGCCGCAGCGCCCGCCGGTCGCGCCGGTGGGGGCGCATCGGCCGGCAGCGCCGGCGAAGTCGAACACCGGGCTCATCATCGGCATCGTGCTGGCGGTGGTGGTGCTGCTCATCGTGGTGGTCGCGGTGATCGCGGCGGCGGGCAGCAAGGCCGGCGGCACCAAGGCCGGTGGCGCGCCGGGCAGTGTCGTGAACACCTCGGCGGGCGCCGCGCCCGGGGGCGCCCAGCAGATCGACTGGTCGGCCGCGGCCAAGCAGTTCCCGAAGCTGCTGCCCGCGGTCAAGACCGGCGGCAAGGGCTACAACGGCGCGACCTGCTGGGTGGCCGACTCGCCGGTCTCCTCCGACGCCACCGACGGCACCCCGGACTTCGGCGACTGGAAGGTGCAGTGGCGCTGCTACGGCGGCAGCAACAACAGTGACCCCTTCTACCGCATCTTCGCCTACGACTCGGCCACCACCGTGCAGACCGTCCTGAGCGGTCTGACCCCGGACACCAAGTCGCAGGACGCGAACGGCGGCAAGACCTACACCAACTACCAGCTCACCGACGACAGCCACCCACGCCTGGTGACCGCCTTCACCGGCGACAACAACCGCGCCCAGTACCTCATGTACACCGACGGCCTCACCGGCAGCCTGGATCCGGTCCTGAAGTGGTGGAAGAACGCACCCATCAACTGACCGCTCGCTGACCTCGCATATTCGAATCCCGAGGCTGATCAGGCTAGGGTCGGCGCAGTATCTGGTTCGCGGCCCCAGCACAGGTCGATGGAGCGCTCGTTCTGGACTGACGGAGCGGGGGAGCGAAGCGGAGGAGCGGAGGAGGGGAGAACGAGACCCTCAGGGCCGCGAACCCGCCGGAGCGAAGCGGAGGCAATTAGATACAGAAAGGGAAGTTGTGCTGCGCGCTGGGGAAGTGTTCGCGGGTTACGAGATCGAACGCGAACTCGGCCGCGGCGGCATGGGGTCGGTGTATCTGGCCCGGCACCCCCGTCTGCCGCGGTTGATCGCGCTGAAGCTGCTGAGCCGGGACGTGTTCGGCGATATCGAGATCCGGCGGCGGTTCGAGCGGGAGGGCGATCTCGTCGCGCGGCTGGATCATCCCAATATCGTGCCGGTCTACGACCGCGGCATCGACGACGCGCAGCCGTGGATCGCCATGCGCTACATCGATGGCCCCGACGCGTCCCAGCTGGAGGCCGCGAATCTGCCGCCGCGCCAGGCGATCCGGATCATTGCCGAGACGGCGCGAGCCCTGGATTTCGCGCATCGCCGTGGCGTGCTGCACCGGGATGTGAAGCCCGCCAACATCCTGCTCGAACGGCTGGACGGCGAGGAGCGAGTGTTCCTGGCGGACTTCGGCATTGCCCGCCTGCGCGACGACGCCACCAAACTGACCCAGACCGGCTCGTTCACCGCGACGCTGACCTACGCCTCCCCGGAGCAGCTCTCGGGTCAGCCGCTGGATCCGCGCTCGGATCAGTATTCGCTGGCCTGCACGCTGTTCCGCTTGCTGACCGGGGATGTGCCGTTCGCCGCCGAGCATCCGGTGGGCATCATCCACGGTCACCTCAATCAGGCGCCGCCGCCGGTCAGCGCGCTGCGGGCCGGACTGCCGCAGGCGCTGGACGCCGTGCTGGCCCGCGCGCTCGCCAAACACCCTGAGGGACGGTTCGATTCGTGCGGCGAGTTCGCCGCGGCGGCCCAGCAGGCGCTGGAGAATCCGGCCGGGGCCACCGTGGTGGCGCACTCGCCGTTCGTTGCGCAGTCCGGCGGATCATCGACTGCGCCAGGGCAATTCGGTCCCGCGCCGACGACCCCGTACGGTGTCGATCCGAATCCCGTTCCCGGACAGCAGCCACCCGCGACCATGCGCTACACCGCGCCGGCGCCGGCGCCCGCCCCGCCCGCGCCGCGTCCGGCGCCGCCGCGGAAGAAGCGTTCGAAGCTGCGGGGCTGCCTGCTGGGCGCGGCGGCCGTCGTGGTGCTGCCGCTGGTGGCGGTCGGCGGGTGTCTGGCCGCGCTGGATCGGAGTGGGACCTCGCACACCCCCGCGACCATCTCCGAGGCGCCCACGCCGACCACCGACGACGAGCCGGCCCCGACCGAGACCACCGATCCCGCCGCCGGCATCCCGGAGCATTCGGGCACCGACGCGCAGGTGCTCAGCCAGCGCTTCCCGCAGATGCTGCCGCAGTCCGACCCGAACGCCGACTCGAACTCCGGCACCGGCTACCAGGGCGCGGTCTGCTCGACCTACCAGCATTCCGCGCCCCCGCCCGACACCGGATCCGGCGATCCCGACCTGGGCAACTGGGCGGTGGCCTGGAACTGTGCGGGCGGTGTCGGCCACCCGAGCTACCGCTTCGTCATGTACCGGTCGGCCGCCGATGCCGAGGACGCCCTGAACACGCTGTCGGGGTTCTCCCGGTCCGACGTCAAGGTGCACGGCAACCTGTACACGAACTACCAGCTCAGCGACAGCGCCCTGCTGCGTCCGCGCCTGGTGACGGAGTTCCACTCCCAGGACGGCAAGCACGCTTTCCTGATGTACAGCACCGGTTTCCTCGCCACCGACGACCAGCTGCTGGATTGGTGGCGGTCCGCCCCCATCAATTGAGGGCTGTTCGACGTGGGTGTTTGTGTGGAGTCTGTGAGGACATCGGCATCGGGGACATCCCGGATGGCGTCCATCCCAGAACCTAGACACACTGGACATCATGACTTCGAACGTCTCGGAATCCGCCACGCTCGAGCAGAGCACGGCCGCGGTCGCCGCCCGAGCGACCGATCTTGTGAAGATCTATGGATCGGGCGACACACAGGTTCGTGCGCTGGACGGGGTGACGGCCGAGTTCGCGAAGGGCGAGTTCACCGCCATCATGGGGCCCTCGGGCTCGGGCAAGTCGACCCTGATGCACTGCCTGGCCGGTCTCGACGCCGCCACCGCGGGCACGGTCCACATCGGTGACACCGATCTGACCAAGCTGTCGGACAAGCAGATGACCACGCTGCGCCGCGACCGCATCGGCTTCGTCTTCCAGGCGTTCAACCTGGTCCCCACGCTGACCGCGCTGGAGAACATCACGCTGCCGCTGGATATCGCGAACCGCAAGACCGACGAGGAGTGGTTGTCGACGGTGGTCAAGCGGCTGGGCCTGGGCGACCGGCTCACCCACCGGCCCGCCGAGCTGTCGGGTGGCCAGCAGCAGCGCGTGGCCTGTGCTCGCGCGCTGGCGGGCAAGCCGGACATCATCTTCGGTGACGAGCCGACCGGCAATCTGGACTCGCACTCCTCGGGTGAGGTGCTCAATATCCTGCGGGCGGCGGTCAACGAATTCGGGCAGACGGTGGTGATCGTGACCCACGATCCGCATGCTGCCTCCTACGCCGACCGGGTCGTCTTTCTCGCCGACGGCCAGATCGTGGACGAATTGCGGGAGCCCACGGCCGATTCCGTGCTCGACAAGATGAAGTCGCTGGAGACGCTCTGATGGCTGCCTCCCCGATGCGCAAGGTCGCCTTGCGCAATCTCGCCGCGCACAAGGTGCGCCTGGTGCTGACCGTGCTGTCGGTGGTGCTCGGAACCGCCTTCATCTCAGGGTCCTTCATCTTCACCGACACCTTGTCGAGCACCTTCGACAGCATCTTCGCCGCCCAGGCGAAGGGCGTGGACGTGCGGGTACAGCCCAAGGAGCAGCAGTCGCTCGGTGTGCCGAACGACGTGGTGGACAAGCTCTCCCACCTGGACGGCGTCAAGACCGTCGCGCCCAGCGTCAACGGCCCGGTGGTGCTGCTGAAGGAGGGGCACGCCGTACAGACCGGTGGCGCACCGAGTTTCGGGCAGTCGTATCTGCCGCCGGGCAAGTCGGTGGCCGAGCCGGACAAGTTCATCGACGGCGTGCCGCCCGCCCAGCCGGGTCAGGTCGCCATCAACAGGGGCGGTGCGGAGCGGGCCGGGCTGAAGGTCGGCGACCACACCACGGTGCTGGTGCCGTCCAAGGGCAATATCGACGTCACCATCTCCGGCATCTATGACATCGACGCCTCCAATACCGGCGGGTTCATCGCGCTGCAGTTCGAGGATGCGCAGGCCCGCCAGCTGTTCACCGACGGCCTGCACGTGGCGTACGTGGACATCGCGGCCCAGCCCGGGGTGAAGGCCGATGATCTGCGCGATCGGCTCAAGGCCGCGCTGCCCGACTACAAGGTGCAGGACGCCCAGCAGGTGCGTGACGACTTCAAGGCGCAGCTCGGCAATGCGCTGAAGTTCATCAACTACTTCCTGCTGGCGTTCGGGTCCATCGCATTGCTGGTGGGCACGTTCATCATCTACAACACCTTCTCCATGCTGGTGGCGCAGCGACTGCGCGAGCTGGCGCTGCTGCGCGCGGTCGGCGCGAGCCGCGGGCAGATCTCGCGGTCGGTGGTGGGGGAGTCGCTGATCGTCGGATTGATCGGCAGCGCACTGGGTCTGGCGGCGGGCGTGGGCCTGGCGTTCGGCCTGTCCGGGCTGCTGAATGCGTTCAAGCTGGGGCTGCCCACCGGCACCATGTCGCTGCAGCCGCGCACCGTGCTGGTGGCCCTCGGCGTCGGCACCGTGGTGACGGTGCTCAGTGCGTACGCGCCGGCGCGGCGGGCGGCCAAGGTGCCGCCGGTGGAGGCGATGCGCTCGGAGTCCAACTCGGCCGGAGAGTCGTTGCGGCTGCGCACCATTATCGGCGCGGTGCTGGCGGTGGCCGGCGCGGTGCTGGTGGTGCTGGGTGCGCGCGGCACCGGCGGCAGTGCGGCCACGGTGGTCGGAATCGGTGCTGCCGCACTGATCTTCGCGGTGCTGTTCGCCTCCCCGGCGCTGTCGCGACCGGTGGTGACCGGCCTGGGTGTGCTGGTGCGGCCGTTCGGTCCGGTCGGAAGGATGGCGCGCAACAACGCGATTCGCAATCCGCGCCGGACCGCCGCGACGGCTTTCGCGCTGACCCTGGGCCTGATGCTGGTGTCGGCCATCGGCATGCTCGGCTCCTCGGCCAAGGCCAGCGTGAGCGACCTGGTCGACAAGGGCGTGAAGGCCGACTACATCCTGGCCGGGCCGCCCGGCGGCATCATCGGCGTCCCGCTGGCCGCCACCGCCACCGTCGGGCAGGTGCCGCAGGTCAAGGACGTGGTGGCCTTCCACGGTGTCGCCCTGAGGGTCGACGGCAAGCAGGTGCTCGGCACCGCGCCCGAGGGGCCGATGGCCAAGGTGCTCAACTACACCATGGAGCAGGGCACCGACCGGCTCGGCGACGACGACATCATGGTGTCGGAAACCTATGCCTCCGACCATGATTGGAAGCTCGGCGAGAGCGTCGAGATCTCCAGCATGGACTACAAGAAGTTCAAGGTCACCGTCGCGGGCATCTACAAGGACACCCAGCTGCTGCAGAACATGGTCACCCCCATGGCCCTGTACCAGAAGACGGTTCCGGTCAGCTACCAGTCCAGCTTCCTGGTCCTGGTCGCCGCCCAGCCCGGCGCCGACCTCCCCGCCATGCGGAAGAACCTGGAGAAGGCCACCGAGCAGTACGTCATCGTCCAGGTGCTGGACCGCAACGACTTCAAGGGCGCCCAGGGCAAACAGATCGACACCCTGCTGGCCATCCTCTACGGCCTGCTGGCGCTGGCGGTGGTCATCGCCATCCTCGGCATCGTCAATACGCTGGCCCTGTCGGTGGTGGAGCGCCGCCGCGAAATCGGCATGCTCCGCGCGGTGGGCATGCAACGGGCGCAGGTCCGCCGCAGCATCTACCTGGAGTCCATGCTCATCGCCATCTTCGGCGCGGTGGTGGGCGTCATCCTCGGCCTCGCTCTCGGCATAGGCTTCCTCAAAACCCTTGCCGATCTGGGCATTGCCACCATCGCCGTGCCCTGGGCACAAATCGTGCTCATGCTCCTCGGCTCCGGCGTGGTCGGCGTCCTCGCCGCCCTCTGGCCCGCTGTGCGAGCCGCCCGCACACCCCCACTGGCCGCCATCGCCGACCTGTAAGCACTCCGGACCGATCTGGGCCCCTCTGGATTTCGATCCCGAGGGGCCCATTGCGTCTCCGCCGCCGCGGCCTCGCTGGCGGGCTGAGACGAGTTGTCATCGGGCGTTCACCCCGTGCGCCCACAGAAGTCAGATTTGCTGCCTACTGTCAGCCGCCATGTTTGCTGTGGCCGGGGAGGGACTCGGGACGCGGGTCGTCCTGGAGGAACTGAGCCGTACCTATTCGGACGGGACCGGTTTGCTGCCCACCGATCTGGTGATCGAACCCGGGGAGTTCGTGTCGGTGCTGGGGCCGTCCGGGTGCGGGAAGTCCACGCTGTTGCGGCTGCTGGCGGGGTTGGATCGGCCGCAACAGGGGCGGATTCGGCTCGGTGACGAGGTGGTCTGCGATGTCGGTCGGGGGGATTTCGTGCCGCCGCGGCGCAGGCGTCTGGGGATGGTGTTCCAGGATCTGGCGTTGTGGCCGCATCTGACTGTCGCGGCGAATGTCGGGTTCCCGCTGCGGGTTACCGGCGTCGCGCGCGCCGAGGCGGGGCAGCGGGTGGCGGAGGCGCTGGCGCGGGTCGAGCTGGCCGCGGCGGCGGAGAAGATGCCGCATCAGTTGTCCGGCGGGCAGCAGCAGCGGGTGGCCATCGCCCGGGCGCTGGTGGCGCGGCCGAGCCTGCTGCTGATGGACGAGCCGCTGTCGGCGCTGGATGCGGCGCTGCGGGAGCAGCTGCGCACCGAGATTCGCTCGCTGACCACGGAATTGGGTCTCACCACGGTCTTCGTCACCCACGATCAGGCGGAGGCGTTGAGCATGTCCGACCGCATCGTGGTGATGCGGGCCGGGCGCGTGCTGCAGCACGGTAGTCCGGAGGAGCTGTATCACCGGCCCGCCGATCTGTTCGTGGCCGAGTTCGTCGGCACCTTCAATCCGCTGCCGTCCGGTGGCGGTGTGCGCGCCGAGGCCGTGCGGGTCCTCGGCGACACGCCCGCCGCGCCGGACGAAGTGACCGTGTCGGGGACGGTCCGATCGTCCGTCTTCACCGGCGGCGCATACCAGTTGCGCTGCGCGGTCGACGGCGTCGATCGGCTCTGGACGGTTCCGGACCGGCGCGCGCACGCGGCCGGGACCGAACTGCGGCTGGCGGTACGAGCGGACGACGTCGTCACTCCCGCCGCCTGAACCCGCTCTCCACCAGGCTTTTTCGAAAGGAATCCCCGAAATGTCGATGTCCCGTCGCGCTTTCGCCGCGGCCACGCTCGCGTCGGCGCTCGTGCTCGCCGGTTGCGGTTCGGCCGCCGATGACACCGCGAAGACCGCGGTCACCAGCACCTGGACCGCCCCGGCGGGCCTGTCGGGCGAACTCACCCTGTACTCGGCCAACCCGCAGGAGCTCACCGACGACCTGGTCGCCGCCTTCACCAAGGCGTCCGGCGTGAAGGTGAACGTCTTCGCCGGTGAGACCGGCAAGATCACCGCGAAACTCGATGCCGAATGGGCGAATCCGCAGGCCGACATCGCCTACCTGGCCTCCTGGACCCCGGCCGCGAAGTACGCCGCCGACGGCCGCACCCTGCCCTACCGCCCGGCCGGATCGGACCAGATCCGCGCCGGCTGGGCCGGCAAGGACGACGCCTTCGTCGGCCGCGACGGTTCGGCGCTGACGCTGGTGGTCAATACCAAGGCCACCACCGCCCGCCCGCAGGACTGGGCCGATCTGGCCGGGCCGGACTACAAGGGCAAGGTGATCATGCCCGACCCGCGCGAATCCGGCACCGCCCGTGACCTGATCGCCGCCATGGTCGCGGCCTGGGGCAAGGACAAGACCTGGGAGCTGTTCGACAAGCTCTTCGCCAACGGCATGGTGGTGCACGGGGCGAACGGCCCGGCCCTCGACGATGTCACCGCCGGATCGCACGCCGTGATCCTGGGCGGCGTCGACTACTCCGCCTACGACGCCATCGCCAAGGGCGAACCGCTGCAGGTGATCTCGCCGTCCTCGGGCACCACCATCACCCCGCGCCCGGTGTTCGTGCTGAAGACCGCCAAGAACCCGGCCGCGGCGAAGGCGTTCCTGGACTTCATGTTCGCCCAGCAGGGTCAGCAGATCTCGGCCGCGCACCAGATGATTCCGGCCCGGCCCGGGGTGTCCGTCGCCGACGGCACCCGCAAATACGAGGACGTCAAGCAGCTTTCGTTCACCTGGGACCAGGTGAAGAGCAGCGGCAGCGACGTGCTCGCCGAATTCAGCAAGCGCTATCTGGGCGCGGCGTGACCGCACGCCTCGACGAGGCCGCATCCGGTCGTGCGGCCACCCGCCCGCGCACCGGCGGCGGGGTCTACGCCCTGCTGGCGCTGCTGCTGGTCGGTGTGGCCGGGCCACTGGTGGCGGTGCTGATCCGAGCGGTGACCGGCTACGACGGGCGGCCGTCCGCGCTCGGGCAGCTCACCGAATCGGCGAATCTGCGGATCGTCGGCAATACGGTGCTGCTGGGTGTGCTGGTCGTGGTCATCGCCACCGTGATGGCCGCGCCGCTCGCCTTCCTCATGTCGTGGACGCCGCTGCGGCGGCACCGGTGGATCGACATCGCCGTCATGGTCCCGTTCCTCACCCCACCGTATGTGGCGGCCATGGCGTGGCTGGACTTCATCCGCGTCAACGGTCTCGCCGAGCGGTGGTTCGGGCCGTTCGGCGCGGGGTTGCGCGCCGTGGTGGAGACCCCGGCCGGGATGGCGGCCATCATGGCGTGCGAAATCTTCACCTTCCTGTACCTGCTGCTGCGCAACCGGCTCGACACCATCCCCGCCAGCGCGGATGAAATGGCCGCGGTGGCAGGGGCATCCGCCGGGCAGCGGCTGCGGCTGGTGCTGGCCCCGCTGCTGACACCCACCTACGCGCTGGGCGCGCTGATCGTGTTCATCCGCGCCGCAGGCGAATTCGGCACGCCGGTCACGCTCGGCAATCAGATCGGCTTCCCGGTGCTGGTGTCGGAGATCTACGGGAACGTCACCATCGACCCGCTGAATTTCCCGCGGGCCGCCGCATTGTCGAGCCTGCTGCTGGCGATGGGGATGACCGTGTGGGGGCTGCAGCAGTGGGTGAGCCGCCGCGATATCGGGTTCGGCGGCCGCGCCGCGCGCCGCGCCACCGTCGGGACCGGTCGCTGGACCGCGGCCGCGCTGCTGTGGCCCGGCCTGGTGCTGCTGGTGTCGGTGGTGGTGCCGTATATCGCGATCCTGCTGGGCGCCATGACGATTCTGCGGTCCAAGCCGCCGACGCCGGACAATCTCACCTTCGACTACTTCGCGCGGGTGCTGCGTCCGGGCCGCGGGCTGGAGGCGCTGCAGAACAGCGTGGCGCTGGCCTTCATCGCGGCCACCGTGACGACCGTGCTGGCCGTCGCCTGCGCCCTGGTGATCGTCCGGCGCGGCCGGGATGCCGAGCCGCGAGCGCGAGCCGCGGCCCGGCGGGGCGTCGATCTGCTCGGCATCGCGCCCGACACCGTGCCCACCATCGTGCTGGTCATCGGCTTCATCTTCTTCTGGAACGCGCCCTGGCTGCCTTTCACGCCGTACAACACGCGCGCGATGGTGGTGCTCGCCTATGTGGTCATCACCCTGCCCATGGCGTTGCAGCAGGTGAAGACCGCCTATGCCGCCATCGACGACACCCTGCTGGAGGCCGCGGCCGCCGCGGGCGCGAACACCTGGCAGATCCTGCGCCGCATCACGTTTCCGCTGCTCATCCCCGGCATCGTCGCGGGCTGGCTGCTGGCGTTCCTGCTCGGTGTGCGCGAGGTCGTCGCGTCCTCGATGGTGCGGCCGTCCTCGCTGCCGCTGCTGTCGCCGTGGATTCTCGGCCAATTCGATCAGGGCCACCGTGCCGAGGCCATGGCCATGACGGTGATCGGCGTGCTCAGCTCGACCGTTGTCCTGGTGGTCCTGGAGTGGTGGCGGCGCCGCCTCACCGAGCGGTCCACCCGATGATCCGGCTGGCACACGTCGCCGACATCCACCTGGGCGCCCGCCTGCGGGCGGTCCCGGACTATCCCGGATGCCCTGCCATCGATCCGGTCGAGGACGCCTACGCCGCGTTCGCCGTTCTCCTGCAACGGATTCTCGACGAGCGCTACGACGGCGTCCTCCTCGCCGGCGACCTCTTCGACCGGCACGAAGCCACCCCGCGCGCCCTCGCCACCGCCGAACAGGCGCTGGCCGACCTGCACGATGCGGGCATCCCCGTGGCCCTCATCTGGGGCAACCACGACGCCGAATCTCCGCTCCCGCAACACCTCCGGCTCCCACCCACGGCCTGGCTCGCCCCCGCCGACAACCCTGCCACCCACCGCTGGCCCGACCTCGGCATCGCCCTGCATGCCCAATCCATCGCCGCCCGCGACGACCTCCGCGACCTCGCCGCCGGCTACCCCACGCCCCTCGATGCCGAGACCAACATCGCCCTGCTCCACACCAGCCTCACCGGCCAGCACAGCCGCCGCGCCTGCGCCCCAACCACTCTCGCCACCCTGGCCGCGCATGGCTACGACTACTGGGCCCTGGGCCACGTCCACCAGCGCACCCACCTCGGCCCGGCGTCCTACGCGGGAAGCCCCCATCCCGCCCGCAAGTCCGAGACGGGCCCGCGTGGTTTCCTCGAACTGCGCCTCTCCGGCAGCCGCACCACCCACCCCGTCGACACCTCGCCGGTCATCCGCGAACCTCTCACCGCCACAACAGAAGAAGACATCTGGAAGCAGTTCGACAACTACGCGTCGGCCGCCCGTCTCGTGATCTGGACCCTGGACGCCCCCACCCACCTCCTCGCCCCCGCCCGCTCCGCAGCCCGCAACTACCCCAACTTCGCAGTGGCACTTCCCTAATCGCCGGATGTCGCTGCCAGCGACCCGCATTACCGCGACCACGACGCAGTTTGCACACCCCGAAGATCGGGGCTCGGGACCTCCGCGGACCCTACCGCCTCGACGGCATCTCCCCCATCCACGGCTTCCACGAATAATTCATAGCCATCGACCGCTCCGACCACATACCGGCTCTCGTCGTCGGCTCCGACGACTGATCCATATCGCTCTGTTCGAACCTGCCTGGGTCGGAACATTCGAGTCGGGCTGCGTGTTGGTCGGCGCATGATCTTCGTTCTGGTTCCCGGTGGATGGCATGGCGGTTGGTCGTATACACCACTGGCGAACTCGCTGCGCCAGCATGGACACGACGCCTATCCCGTGACTCTCACCGGCGTGGGCGATCGCAACCACCTGCTAACTGCCACAACGAATTTGGACACACACATCAACGACGTCACGGCAATGCTCGAATCCGAGCGCATTACCGATGCGGTGCTAGTCGGTCACAGCTATGCCGGTATGGTCATCACGGGCGTCGCCGACCGCGTCCCGGAGCGAGTTGCCACCCTGGTGTATTCCGACGCCTATGTGCCTGCCGACGGTCAATCCTGCTTCGAGCTCACCTCCGCAGAGTTTCGACGGATGTTCATCGAGGGGACGGGTGAGAACGGATTCGCGGCGAGGCCCCCCGAAGGCCTCGATCCGCGTGCCACCAGCCATCCCATGGCATCGTTCCTCCAGCGGATCCGGCTCAGCGGCCGGGCGCCCGAGAGCATCCTGCGCGAGTACATCTATCTGTCCGGGTGGGAGGGCACGCCGTTCACCGATGTCTACCAGCGGTTGCGAAACGACCCATCCTGGCGCACCCACAGTTTGCCCACCAGCCACAATGTGCTACGGGATGCCCCGGAGGAATATCTGAAGCTATTGCTGGACATCGCGGACCGGACCACGGCAGCCCGCACCGGTGCTACGCCCCCGACCACTCCACCGGGTCACGCGGTTCAGGACCCGCACCCAGGTAACGACACGCATCATCGCAACCTGGACTGACCACACCCGCACCCGCGACAAGGCTGGCATGTCCGCTCGTAGCCGCATCCCGCGCTGACCGAACCGGCGAGTGGAAGATCAACGGGCAGAGCGCCGTACGGCCGCCGGCAGCGCGCGCTCATGCCGATGAGCGGTCTCTCAGTCTTCGCTCGTCGGGGTCCAGTGCGATCATGAACGCGTCAAGTTCCGCCGCGAGAACCCAGCATGGTCAGGCTTGGTCGGCAAGGATTCACGGGAGAACCCATTGGGCGAGTACATGCAGACTCCAGACGCCGTTCGTGCCGCGTTGTCCCAGCTCGCGGCCTTCCTTGCCCCCGATCGGCCAGATATCACGGAGTTGCTCAATCTCGTATTCGATGACCCCGAGTCCTACGTCGACGCATACCCGGACATCGATTACCTCTGCAACGATGAAGGCGACCTCGCTCGCAGCGGTCTGCTGGAGATGTTGGATGGCACCGAATTCGAGATCGAACCGTCGTTGATCGCCCACCTCGATTGGCGTGCCGATGTCGAGACCATCCGTGAAGACCTCGCTTCTCTGCGCTCCTGTCCCGCGGCAATGTCCTGGGGCTGGTGTCCGGAATTCGCCACGGCCACAAGGGAACACCCAGATGACATCGCCGGGATCTCCGGAGACTTCCTCGAAGAGACAGGCAATCAATGCCTACAGCTCGGAGTTGCCCTCGTATCCGTTGACGTCGGCGACTCATACTATGCGGGCTTCTGCCCGGCCACTGCGGCCGAACATGTCATCTCATTGCTGAGTGCTGCCGGTTACGAAAACCCCCGCATTCTGCGGGCCTGACTGGACCAGAATGGTTGCTGAATGCAACATCCGCTACTGCCGCATGCCGCGCTGACCTATGTTGCTCAGCGCGGCCCTCGCCGGTCGGCCGAGGTTGTGCTGGCGGCTACCCGGTCGGCGAGGAATGCTTGGGCATCGGGTGTGCGGTGCAACGCCTCCAGACCGTGCTCATCGAGGGGGTCGCGCACGGTCACGATCGTGGCTCCGGCGGCGCGCCAGAGGGCCATGAGGTGGTCGGCTTGGTCGACCGGCACGATCTCGTCGGTGGCGGTGTGGTAGTTGAAGATCGGCATGGTCGGGGCCGCGGCTCCCAGGGAGTTGTCGCGCAGGAGTTGCGCGAACCGGGGTGCCTGTAGCGGGTCGGCGCCGTGGGCGAGGTCGCTCAACCGGCGGAGCGCGAAGTTGTAGAGCAAATCGTCGACGCAGGCGTCGCCGGCTGCGGCGATCGCGGCGTGACCGCGCTCGTCGAACAGGTCACCGAGGTGGGCTTCGGGGTACTCGCGGTCGTAGGCGACCAGGATTCCGAAGTTGTAGCCGGAGAAGATGCTTCCATCGAATCGGGCGGTCAGTGTTGTCAGGTCGGCGGGGACCCCGCCGATCGCGGCGCCGGCGAAGGACAGTTCGGGGGCGTAGGAGGGCTGGATCTGAGCGGCCCACGCGGTCGCGGCCCCGCCGCCGGAGTAGCCGTCGAGCGCCCAGACCGCGTCGGTCCCGATCTCGGCGGGCTCGAACTGGCCGGCCGCCCGGATGCCGTCGAGAATCGTGTGACCGGTCCGCGGCCCGGTCAAGAAGCCCGACTTCGGTCCTTCGTGGTCGGGCACCGCCACGATCCAGCCCTTTGCGAGCATCTGCATCACCGGGTCGGCCGACTGCACGGTGCCCTTCACGAGGGTGTACGACGGTGCGCAGCGGGTGCCGGTCGCGTCCTCGGGGAGCTGTTCGGAGACCACCGGCCGAGGCCCGGGACCGGTCCACGGTGCGGTCGGGACCAGCACGGTCGTCACGCCCAGTTCGGCTCGGTCACGAGAGTCGTTGGTGCGGAACGACAATTGCCAGGCGCGGACCGGTGTGGCCAGGTCGACGGTGACTTCGCGGTGGTCGACGAGTTGCCCGTTGCGGTAGGACTCGAGGTTCGGCGGCGCTGTGTAGAACGGATCGGCGTCGGGCACCACCGAACCGGCGGCCGGGGGGAGGTCCTCGGCCAGGGCCGGTACGCTCGCCGAGAGCGACCCGTCGTGTTGATCGTTGCCCGGCTCGGCGGTCGCCGAAGTGATCGACAACACGGTCATTCCGAGTGCGACCGCGGCAATTCCCGCTGTCCGACGCATGTTCCGCTCCTATTCGGTGGTCGTCCGCCGCTCAACGGTGAACGGCTGCCGGGATAGTAACTGACTGAACAGTTAGTCGGCCAGTCGACCGGTGCTTTGCCATGAGAATTCGACCTCATGACGACCACAGATTCCGCGCAGCGATCAGGCGAACTGGCGCGTACCAAGATCATCGAGGTGGCGTTCGAGCACTTCGCGCGCCATGGGTATCGGGGCAGCTCGCTGGCGCGTATTGCCGCCGATGCCGAGATCCCGCAATCGGGCCTTCTGCACCACTTCCACAGGCGCTGCTGCAGCTCACGAATATCTGCTCATGCCGCTGGTCGCGCTGACCGAATCGGTCAGCGCGGCACCGCGGAAGATCAACCGGCTGTTGCCGAACCGAGGCCGGCCAGTGTCTACACATGCCGAGTTCCGTTCGACCGGTGCAATCCCGCACAATCCGCTGTAGAACAGCGATTTCGCGC